>NZ_JAEQCI010000010.1:0-93319 GCF_020738565.1 Microcoleus sp. PH2017_12_PCY_D_A
TATATAATGCCTTTCGCAGTCGGACGTTTCCGGTACAAGATAAGCGTGTTTTGCCTTTAACCGAAGTCCCAGAAGTACGTTCATGCTTGTGTTAAACCAGCATAAGCTGCTAATTGACGAGCATTGTCGTAATCAGAAACATCACCAATTTCAGCTAATAATATAGAAGCTGTTAAATCGCCAATGCCAGGAATTGAGGTTAACAGCTCGCGCTGTTGTTTTAAATGTGGGTGTTGGTCAAAATGGTCACTAATCAGTTTTTTGATGAGTTGTTGTTGCTGCTGAAGATACTCCCAGTGTTCCAGGGTAAGTGCAGCAACTGTTGGCGTAGCTGTCTCCAAACGGTTGTGTTCACAAGTCATCATTTCTGTGACTGATTCGAGTCGCCGCAGGAGGGCTTGTAATTCTTTGACTTCGGGCGCGGTTGGTGTCCACAGAGACGGTTTCATCGCCGCACAAAAACGAGCAATCAATGCCGCATCTACGGAGTCAGTTTTAGTTCGTAGGAGTTCGCTTTTGGCAAACCCTTTAATACGAGCCGGATTGACGATACTAACCTGAAAGCCAGCCCCATAGATAAATTCGGCTAAAGCTTCACGCCAAAATGCTAGTAGCTTCCATGTGCTCCCATGGAGTTCGACTACACTTTGTTGTTTGAGCCAGTTATGCAAACTCTCAAACCCTTGAATATTGTTAGTAAACTTTTTGGGTTTAGTCGCACGACTTTCCTTCAGTAAGGAGACATGAAAATCTCTTTTACTGATGTCTATACCGTATACTGTTGATGTCATTTTTGGCTCCCGATGTACTTCGATTTATCAAAGAACGTGACAGGCAATTATTAACTAACCTTGTGAATGCAGGCTTTCCCGACAATGCCGAGAGCCGTATATACTGTCCAGCTTGGTGCGCCTGTCATCAGTAATGTCCGCTTATCTACACAACAGACTTGCGAAAGTCTAAGGGGCGGGCCAACTTCACCGATTTCTGATGTTCTTAAGGATCACTTTCGGCTGTTACAGAACCATATGTACGAAACTTTCCTTGTTTCTTTAGATTCACTTTGCTAGCTGTACGATCGTGAAAGTCGGTACGATCGACTGAAAGTCGGTACGATCGCCTGAAAGTCGGTACGATCGCCTGAAAGTCGGTACGATCGACTGAAAGTCGGTACGATCGACTGATTGATGTGGCGATCGCCTGATTGATGTGGCGATCGCCTGATTGATGTGGCGATCGACCGTCCTCACTCTTTTAAGATACAAGGGGCGGGTTCACAGATGAATTTAGTCCCCCACCGATAATCTCGATCAACCCGCCCCCGCCCAACCGATCGCCCCGATCGCCTTTCCTCACCCAACCGTAAAATTAAATAAAATTAAATTATCATTAAAATATGTCAACCCTCATCCTAACGCGCATTTTCATAGCAGCCGCAGCCGTATTCGGAGGTTTGTCAGTTGCGGGCGGGGCTTTTGCCTCCCACGCTTTGAAAAATCAATTGAGCGATCGAGCTTTAGCAATTTTTGAGACCGGCGCCCGCTATCAAATGTACCACGCTCTGGCTTTATTGCTCGTCGCTTTATTCTTAAGCCGCGCCCCAGAGGATCAAACCTTTTTTGCAGTGGCTGGATGGGCTTTTATTGCGGGTACAATCGTCTTTTCAGGTAGTTTGTACGCCCTGAGTTTGACTGACATCAAAGGGCTGGGTGCAATTACGCCGCTGGGCGGAGTTGCTTTTATTGTCGGTTGGGGCTGTTTGGCTGTTGCAGCTTGGAGTTTTAAATAGAGATTGGCAATTACCAATGCCAAATCCCTCCGCGAGAGCTCTGCTTTTCTACCCCATGCCCCATGCCCCATGCCCTATGCCCAATTCCCAATTCCCTAATTTTCAAACACATCGCTGGAAAACATCTCTGTCACGGTACGCAAGTAAGGTAAAAATACCATAACATCGGCCGCCGGCAGGCGATCGGATATTTCCCAAAACAAAATCAGCAGCATATCCTGCACTAACTCCCAACTTACATGAAGTTTTGGGTACAGCATCACGCAAATTGGAAACAATTCTTGCTGTACCGGGCGAATGCTTTGTTCCAAAACGCACCAGCACAAATAACTTTGAAAAATCTCGACATCCCGAATACCAGAAATTTTTACCTGCGGATCTGTCAAATAACCGCTACTGCTGCGGTATCCTTGATGCTGGGAACTAGCTCGTTGGTACACTGCATTAGCAATCTGAGTTGTCTGCTGCAACAAATGCTGAACAGCTAACAGAGGTTTTGAATTCGGCGCATGATCTGCTGCGGCTTCATTAATTTCTCCGTGGGGAATGTGCAGGTAGTCGTCTACAACTTTTAAGTAGGGTGCAAATTCCGATCGCTCTGACTCCGAAAGACATCCTAACAAGATTTTGCTAGTGTATTGAAACTCCAACGTCACAAATCCCAGCACTAACGGATCTGTGTCTGAGTATTTCCGCCTCACCTGGACAATATCTTTTCCCACCAGCACTGACAAGCGGAAAACAGGTTCTCTATCGCCGTAAGCGTCTATTGCTTTCCGATATAAGGTGCAAGTGTCGCGGGCAATTTCTTCTTGATTAATTAAGCTAGGATCGATCGCGTGTCGCTCTATTTGTTCCCCTAAAAGAGCCTCTACTTTACTCCAAGCTATCTCGCTGGCTACTTTCAGAGTATCTGTCAATTTGTCAACTACTTTAGCTCGATTTCCATCAAAATTGCTTGACTCTGGGCTTTCGGAGATTTGCTGATGCGCTTGGTTTTCTCGTGCCGCTACTGTACTGTAATATTTTTTTGCCCAGCTAACTGCTAAGGAAGAAACGCTAACTCCTTTAGCCTCTGGGATGTTGTGAGTGTCCGATTCAGTAATAGCCTGTGACGCAAAACTGTCGCCCTGTTGCAGTTCGTCGGCCATCGATAAAAACTTTGAAGATAGTTGTGAAATACCAGCCATGAGAAACCTCGTTGTTTTATAAAGCCGTACCCGATAGATTCCCCTAATTTTTAAAGTTATTAAATATAATCTTCTGCATTTATACCCTGAGAGTCATCCGCCATTGTGCTTAAAACTATGAGCCATTTGGCTGCACTGCCTCAATCTTATATAACTTGCACGTTAATAACGCTATTTATTGTGCGCTCGATCACAGTCACCCTGTGATAGTCACCGATTTTTTTTCTTTACCTGTAAAGATGGCAAAAATAAATTCAATTTCTCTTAAAAGCTCAGAATTAAAGTCTAGTCTGCCTTGAAAAAATTGCTCCTTGAGATATTTTATCTTTTTTTTGTCGTTTGTGTCGATCGCCCTACGTTCTCAAAGAATCTAGGCTACATCACGATCGGTGACTTTGATTAATTTATTTCCCTAGGTGAAACAATAAATTTATTGTCAGCCCTGCAGTTGTTAGGAAACCTTAACACATTCAACCATCGGCTTTTATAAATAAATAATTAAATTTGAGATGAGACTCAGATTTATTTGATTTTCGTTAATGCCATTGTCAGCGCGGTTTTTGGCGCTCAGTTTTTTTAGATTCCAGATCGCCCGATCGCGCTTCAAAACCGGAATTTCGATCGACTCGTCCGATCGTTCCGGCATGATACCAAATCTGGCTGCTGCGAGTCCTCTGCCGGAGGTGATAGCCTGTGGCAACAACGATAGGATTAGGTTTAAGGGCAAGCGCGCGCGATCGATCCTGAAAAACAGCACGGCCAGTACGTCTTTAAGGATATGGCTTCGGGTAGGATTAGTAGGACGAGAGGAAGTGGATAAAATGAGCGCCAGCAATTCAACAGAAGAAATCAAGTTCGGAACCGATGGGTGGCGGGGACTGATTGCCCATGACTTTACTTTTGCCAACGTGCGAAAAGTCACCCGGGCGATCGCCAGCTACCTCGAAACCGCTTACACGAAAGACCGCCCAGTGCTAGTATCCTACGATACCCGCTTTCTGGCAGACGAATTCGCCCGCACCTCGGCGGAAGTATTGGCAGATTTGGGATGGACGGTGATGGTGGTCGATCGAGATTGTCCGACACCAGTCATCGCCTACAGCGCCAAGCATCTCAACTCCGCAGGAGCTCTGATGTTTACGGCTTCACACAATCCCGCACCTTATTGCGGCATCAAATACATCCCCGACTACGCGGGCCCGGCTACCCCGGAAATTACTGATACGATTGTAGCAAATATTGCTGGTGCTTCTGATGCCCCAGCCATAGGCAGCCACAACGATAAAATCTCCACTTTTGACCCGAAACCCGAATATCTGAAGTTTCTTTATACTTTGATCGATGTGGAGCGGATTCGCTCTGCTAAGTTGAAGGTGAAGTACGACGCTCTTTATTCGACTTCTCGCGGCTATCTCGACGGCGTTTTGGAACACTGCGGCTGCGATGTGGAAAGTTTTCACACTTACCGCGACGTGCTGTTTGGGGGCGGAATGCCTGAACCCAAGGGCGAACAGTTAGTCGAGTTGGTGGAAGCTGTTACAAAGGATGCGGCTGATTTGGGTTTGGCTACGGATGGCGACAGCGATCGCTTTGGTATTGTTGATGAGTTGGGAAATGTCTTGACTCCGAATACCGTGTTGTTGCTGTTGGCGCGTCACTTGGTTAAGAATAAAGGCCTGACTGGGGCGATCGTCCGTACCGTCGCAACTACCCACTTGCTAGATAACATGGCCGCCAAATACGGTTTAACAATCTACGAAACCGCAGTCGGCTTTAAATACATCGGCGAAAAGATGCGGGAAACAGCCGTGCTCATCGGTGGAGAAGAGTCTGGCGGTTTGAGCGTTTTGGGTCACATCCCCGAAAAAGACGGGATTTTGGCTGATATGCTAGTTGCTGAGGCGATCGCCTATGAAGGCAAACCGCTTTCTCAGCTAGTAGAAGAAGCCATCAAAGAAGCCGACGGCCCCCTGTACAACAAACGCTTGGACTTGCACTTAGAAGACGCGCACAAAGCAGCCGTTTTGGACTCTTTCACCAAGAATCCCCCGACAGAAATAGCGGGTATTGGTGTTAAGGAATTGGGGCGCAAAGACGGGATTAAACTGTATCTTGAAGACGGCGGTTGGGTATTGCTGCGGCCTTCGGGAACCGAGCCTTTGATGCGCGTTTACATGGAAACCAACTCTGTGGAAAAGGAAACCAAAGTTGCCGAGTACATGGAAAAGGTAATTGCCAAGTTAGAACCTGCTTAATTTTCAATTTATCGTAATGCGGAGTTTTTCTCCTAAGCGTTGAGATTGTAGGGTGCGCAGTGCGCACCTTACGTATTTTTGATAAATTTAGCAAAGCTTCTGAACATTATATCTCTGGTATTAATTCGTTTTCAATTACTTAAATTATCTGCGTTTATCTGTGTTTATCAGTCTGATATCTGCGGTTTTTGTACCAATCAAAGACTTATGCAATCGCTCTATTAATCATCAATACTTGTCAGCCACCATTGACAAACAAATCAAAATTATCAGTATTCGATCGCACTTTAAAATCTTTCCATCAAATCTTTTTCTTGGGCATAAACATCCCGTAGCTGTTGCAGCCCAGAAGCAGAAATTGCCGATTTAAGTTTAGCTACCAACATTCCCCACTCCAGCAAACTGTCAACTGAAACAGCCTCTTTGAACTTGTGCGTGTAGAATTTAGTCCAAAATCCGGGTGCTTGCTTGCCTTTCCAGCGTTTGTACCATCTGCCAAAATCTTGAGGGGAAGGCGGATTTACTTCTAAGATTGGGGGGAAATCGGCGTAGCTGACAAACCGGCTGATGCCTTTGGCGTGCACATACACCATGTAGCGACAGCATTCGATGCGATAAATCTCGTCTACTGAGATATTGAACAGCAGTGCGACTGTTTCTTCAGTGACGAATCGCGCCAGCGGATGCAGGATGGGAGATTTGTGAATTATTTTGGATTCTGCGATCGTCCGCGATTTTGACTGATTTTCTGATATCATGGCTGGTAGACCTCTGGATATGGTAAATGCACCTGTCGATCGAGAGTAAATCTCTTGAGATTTAGGTAAATCCCTTGATGGTCGGTCTGTAGGACAGAAAAAATCTGTCTAAATTACGTTTTACAGACGATCGCCCTTTAGTTTTCGAGGCCGGGGGGCGATCGGCTTTTTAGATAAAATAATTATAAGGTGTTACAGCACCCATTGTCAAGCATGGGTTTAGTTAGAATTAAAGTCAGAGAACTAGCCGCCGAGAAAGGTTGGACATTCAAGGAAGTTTCAGAACGTTCTGGCGTGGTGTACAACACTGTCAAGCATTATGCTCGTTGTCCAGGGCTGACAACGGTGGACTTTACTTTGTTGCGGAAATTAGCTCGGACTTTTGACGTGATGATTGAAGACTTGGTTGAGGTTTTGGAAGAGTAGGGCGATCGACCTTTAGTTTTCTAGACGGGGGCGATCGCTTTTTCAGATATCTAATATTAAACGACAGCAGATTGTCATTTGTCAAGTAAGTATGAGTAAAGGCTTAGTGAGGTTGCGGATTCGGGAGTTTGCAGACCAGAATGGCTGGACACTTAAGGAAGTTTCAGATCGATCGGGCGTTGGTTACAGTACCATTAGGAACTACGCCCAATGTCAAGGCATGACAACCGTTAACTTTGCCTACCTGCACAGGTTGGCTCGGACTTTTGATGTGATGATTGAGGATTTGGTAGAGATTTTGGAGGAATAGGGCGATCGACCTTGAGTTATTCAAACCGAGAAGCGCTCGCCTTGTTATATGCAATCATAAAACGCAGTTGCATTATTTGTCAAGTATGGGTTTAGTCAGAATCAAAGTTAGAGAACTGGCGGCAGAGAAAGGCTGGACGTTCAAGGAAGTCTCAGAGCGTTCTGGTGTGGTTTACAGTACGATCACAACTTATGCTCGGCGATCGTCGATATCAATGGTTGATTTTACTGCCCTGTACAAGTTAGCGCGGGCGTTTGACGTGATGATTGAGGATTTGGTTGAGATTATTGAGGAATAGGTCGATCGCCGCTAAGTTGTCAAGACCGGGGGCGATCGCCTTTTTGTATTTTTTACACTATAGCATGATTAACTATGATTAGTCAAACATTATCATACTTAATCTGAATTAGGATGCTAACATCAAGAAAAGTTATTAATAGTTGATTATTCTTTGTGGCAAAAACTAATACGGCGATCGCGGTCAGTTCCGTGATTAAGGAAGTCATTCAAAAACAAGCCCAAGCGACCAGACTCACCCAGAAGGAAGTCGTGTATTTGGGAATGCTGGCAATTGATGCACTCGACAAGGAAAGCCGCCAAGAGTTGGCGGATAAGGTGCATCAGATGCAGGTGAATGGGGAGATTTGAGGGGTTGAGGGCGATCGGGCTTTTGGTGAAAAGAGGGGAATGCGATTCAGTCCGCTCCTACAGAATAGTTGTGTCGCTGTCAAGGATTGTAGTCCATTAAGCTCAAATATTTCAAGCCAATCCAATCACCGCGTGCGGTACAGCCAAACTTGTATCCGCATCCTACATCCCAGAAGCAAAACATATATTGTTTTTGGTCTTGCAGGTATTCATGGACTAACTGATTAGTAGGTTCCTCCTCAGAAAAGTCAAGATAATTTATATTGAAATAGTAAATGTCATCCTCCAAAAACTTTCCCACCTTCAGAGCTTTTTTAATTGCTGTAGCTTCCTCAGAAGCTGCTGTGCAAAAAATCTGATGATGGTGGCTGTATTCGTTGTAGTAACCAGTCACTTGAATAGGTTTAAATTTAGCAAGAATTTTACGAATTTTATCATGTAAATCTCGCGTTACAAAGTTTCGTGAGTCACAGCAAGTTAGTGACGCGAAGGCTGGATGATACGAATTAGAGTATCGATTCCAAACGGCATCGGGAACGGTAGGAGCAAGACAAATCCAGTCCGAATCTGGAGTTTGACCCACAATTATATAAATCTTAAATTCGCCCGACCCCCGACGATAGTTGAGGCTACGTTCAATGCTACTCAAACTGTAAACTTTAAGGTTCTGCAAACTCTTTTTTAAGAAGTAGGCTAAGGCATTGTAATACTGGAAATGCTGTGATTGTAAATATGGATTCCAGGATTTATCTTTACGTTTTCGTCGAGGTGGTGCGTATTCATAGCCAGGATATTCCTTGGGGTCAATGGGCAATCCACGTCGCTCTATGAGTTTCCATGCTGTAATGGCTCGATCTATATCTGCAAGCTGAACAAAGCCTTCGGAGACTAACAGATTCCAGGCATTCAGGCTTCCTCTACGCTCTGTATCCCACCAAAATGGGTTCAAACGTTTCGCATAGTTTTTGAACTTGTTGATTAGTTCCTCTGTCTCAGGGTGCATATGACTATGTGAACTACCTAAATCCTCATGTTAAAGATAGAGAATGCGATCGCACTTTTATTCCTGCTTGACAGACTCAGCCAACCGCTTCGCATTCTCCCGCCGATGAACATTAATCGGACTATTGCGAATATCAGCTTCTACCATTGCAATTAGTTCATCTAGTGTTTGAGTCCAAGCTTCCAGCATTCGATTGCTGTCTCGAAGCATGGCGACAGTTTGCTTAACTTTCTCTGGATCGGGAATTTGTCTTTGCTCGTTCATAGTATGTTCCAATCCCTTTTAGCTTCTTGAACACTTGCTGCTGACGCATCAAGCGCAGCTTGTCCTTGCTCAATGCTCCGATATAGTAAATCTAGCATAGCAGAGGAGGCGGGCTGAGCCTCAGCAATCCGCAGTAACAATGTGTAGAGACGAGAGTAAGGCTCTCTTAGCCGTTCAGCAGAATTTTGAAGTTGGTCTAAAACTGTAGCTGTTGCATCTGTCTCCCCAGATTGTTCAAAAATGGCAGATTCTGCTGCTTTGGCTGCATCAATTCCTTCCAACAGCCTCCGCTGTAAATTCAATGCACTTGTGATAGTTTTATCTGGCAACTTAGCCATACAAACTTGCTCCTCTCCTTTACATTAACCAACATATACCAAAAAATCCCCGGCCCGAAGGCAGGGGATTTCATTTAATTACCTAGAAACCAGAGTTCAGAATTACCCGAATTTCCCGGCCGTCGAGGCAATTACAAAGGCCGCGTAAGTGAGGACGTTGCCCACAGTAAAGTGAACTAAGCCAACCAAACGACCTTGGACGATAGACAAAGCAACAGGCTTGTCTTTCCAGCGAACCAAGTTAGCCAAAGGAGTGCGCTCGTGAGCCCAAACCAAAGTCTCGATCAGCTCTTGCCAGTAACCTCTCCAAGAGATCAGGAACATGAAACCAGTTGCCCAAACGAGGTGTCCGAATAAGAACATCCAGGCCCAGACTGACAAGTTGTTAGTACCGTAGGGGTTGTAACCGTTGATCAACTGAGAAGAATACAGCCAGAGGTAATCGCGGAACCAGCCCATCAGGTAGGTAGAAGACTCATTGAACTGAGCCACGTTACCTTGCCAGATGCCTAGGTGCTTCCAGTGCCAGTAGAACGTTACCCAAGCTAGGGTGTTCAACATCCAGAAAACAGACAGGTACATGGCATCCCAAGCAGAGATATCGCAGGTACCGCCGCGGCCGGGGCCGTCGCAAGGGAAAGCATAACCGAAGTCTTTTTTGTCCGGCATCAGCTTAGAACCGCGTGCATCCAGAGCGCCCTTGACCAAGATCAAGGTGGTGGTGTGCAAGCCGAGTGCGATCGCGTGGTGAACCAAGAAATCGCCAGGTCCGATCGCCAAGAACAGAGAATTTGTACTACTGTTGATTCCTTCCAACCAGCCTGGGAGCCATGCGTTGCCGTAGTTTGGCCAAGCAGTCGCCGCAATGCTGTCAGGGTTGGAAAGTAACACGTCCATGCCGTACAGAGCCTTCCCGTGAGCAGCTTGGATGAACTGTGCGAACACTGGTTCAATCAAGATTTGCTTTTCAGGAGTTCCGAAAGCGACTACAACGTCGTTGTGAACATACAAGCCGAGAGTGTGGAAGCCCAAGAACAGCGACACCCAGCTCAAGTGAGAGATAATCGCTTCTTTGTGCTGCAACACGCGATCGAGCACGTTGCCTTTATTAGCTTCAGGATCGTAGTCCCGCACCAAGAAGATAGCTCCGTGGGCGAAAGCACCGACCATGATGAAACCAGCAATGTACTGGTGGTGCGTGTACAACGCAGCCATTGTCGTATGATCCTGCGCTATGAAAGCGTAAGGAGGCATCGCGTACATATGCTGAGCGACCAAGGAGGTGATTACACCTAAAGCAGCGAGGTGAAATGCCAGTTGGAAGTGCAGCGAGTTGTTGTAGGTTTCGTAAAGGCCTTGGTGAGGCAGGTTGAACTGACCTTCACTCTTACCGCCTACCAAACCAGCTTTTGAATCCAACATCTCTTTGATGCTGTGACCGATACCGAAGTTAGTCCGGTACATATGACCGGCAACGATAAACAGAACTGCGATCGCCAAATGGTGATGAGCAATGTCTGTGAGCCACAGGGATTCTGTTTGAGGGTGGAAGCCGCCCAAGAAAGTCAGAATTGCAGTTCCAGCGCCTTCGGCAGTACCGAATACGTGGCTTGCTGCATCTGGGTTCTCGGCGTATACGCCCCAGTTACCAGTGAAGAACGGAGCCAAACCAGCCGGGTGAGGAGGGGTAGACAGGAAGTTTTCCCAACCTACGTGCTGTCCGCGAGATTCGGGGATAGCAACGTGAACCATGTGACCAGTCCAAGCCAAAGAGCTGACACCGAACAAACCAGCCAAGTGGTGGTTGAGGCGAGATTCAGCATTCTTGAACCAAGACAAGCTCGGGCGGTACTTCGGCTGGAGGTGCAACCAACCTGCGAACAGCATGACAGAAGCCAACAGTAGCAAGAAGATAGCTCCTTGATACAAGTCGCCATTTGTCCGAACCCCTTGGGTGTACCACCAGTGGTAAACACCAGAGTAGGAGATGTCCACTGGGTTAGAAGCGCCCGCTTGAGTGAAAGCTTCTACTGCTGGAGCACCGAATTGAGGGTCCCAAATCGCGTGAGCGATCGGGCGGACGTTTAGAGGGTCTTTAATCCACTGTTCAAAGTTACCTTGCCATGCTACGTGGAACAGGCTGCCCGAAGTCCACAAGAAAATGATTGCTAGGTGGCCGAAGTGAGAAGCAAAAATCTTTTGGTAAAGATTTTCTTCGGTCATGCCATCGTGGCTTTCAAAGTCGTGCGCTGTGGCAATCCCGTACCAGATCCGCCGTGTGGTCGGGTCTTGGGCAAGGTCTTGGCTAAATTTTGGAAATTTCGTTGCCATAAGCCTTGATTAATCCTGAATCCTGAACGTTGAAGAGGTTCGGTTCCGAGGTTTGGATTCTGGGTTTGAGATTGCTCCCAAATCCTGAATCCAAAACCTAAAGGTAGTTTACCCTACCGAGATGATTCGCGCTAGGAAAAATGCCCACGTAGTGACAATTCCTCCCAGGAGGTAGTGAGCTACACCCACTGCCCGACCTTGAGTAATGCTCAGAGCGCGAGGCTGAATCGAAGGAGCTACCTTGAGCTTGTTGTGAGCCCAAACAATGGACTCAATCAGTTCTTGCCAGTAGCCGCGGCCGCTGAACAGGAACATCAAGCTAAAGGCGAACACGAAGTGTCCTGCTAGGAACATCAGACCGTAGGCCGACAGTGCCGAACCGTAGGACTGAATTACTTGAGAAGCTTGCGCCCACAAGAAGTCCCGCAGCCAGCCGTTAATCGTGATCGCACTTTGTGCGAAGTTGCCGCCGGTGATGTGAGAAATTGTGCCGTCTGGCGATACTGTTCCCCACACGTCCGACTGCATTTTCCAGCTAAAGTGGAAAATCACGATCGAGATGCAGTTGTACATCCAGAACAAGCCGAGGAACACGTGATCCCAACCGGAGACTTGGCAGGTACCGCCACGGCCTGGGCCGTCGCAAGGGAACCGGAAGCCTAAGCTGCCTTTGTCAGGAACCAAGCGAGAACTGCGTGCGAACAACACGCCTTTCAAAAGAATCAGAACTGTAACGTGAATGGTGAAAGCGTGGATGTGGTGGATCATGAAATCCGCCGTACCCAACTCGATCGGCATCATCGCTACTTTGCCGCCGACTGCTACTGCACCGCCACCAAAAGCGTGGCTGACGATTTCCATAGCATTAGGCGCTGTTGTGCCCGGAGCCAAGGCGTGGATGTTTTGCACCCATTGGGCAAATATCGGACGCAATTGGATCCCGGTATCTGAGAACAAATCTTGAGGACGACCGAAAGCTCGCATTGTATCGTTGTGAACGTACAAACCGAAGCTGTGGAAGCCTAAGAATATGCAAACCCAGTTAAGGTGAGAGATGATTGCATCTCTATGGCGGAGTACGCGGTCGAGCAAGTTATTAACGTGCTGAGCCGGATTGTAATCCCGCACCATGAAAATTGCTGCGTGAGCTGCTGCTCCAACAATCAGGAATCCGCCAATCCACATGTGGTGGGTGAACAGGGATAGCTGAGTTGGGTAGTCAGTCGCGATGTACGGATACGGAGGCATCGCGTACATATGGTGAGCCACGAGGATGCTGATAGAGCCCATCCAGGCCAAGTTCCACGACAGTTGGGCGTGCCAAGACTGCGTGAAGATTTCGTACATCCCCTTGTGGCCTTCGCCAGTGAAGGGGCCTTTGTGAGCTTCCAAAACTTCTTTGAAGCTGTGGCCAATGCCCCAGTTAGTACGGTAGAAGTGTCCGGCGATGATGAACAACACTGCCAACGCTAAGTGATGGTGTGCTGTATCGCTCAGCCACAAACCGCCTGTGGTGGGGTTCAGACCACCTTTGAAAGTCAGGAAGTCGCTGTAGGCGCCCCAGTTGAGGGTGAAGAAGGGCGTTAAACCTTGAGCAAAGCTGGGGTAGATGTCAGCCATCAAGGCTGAGTTGAAAAGCCACTCGTGTGGCAGTGGGATATCGGCAACTGTTTTAATCAGTTTGCCACCTACTGTCAACGGTGAGCCTGCATCGATCGCGTCCATGCAAGCGTTGATCGGCAGAGCAACGTGAATTTGTTGTCCTGCAAAGCCCAAGCATCCGCAGCCTAGCAAACCTGCCAAGTGGTGGTTCATCATCGATTCTACGTTCTGAAACCATTCCAGTTTCGGAGCGCGGACGTGATAGTGGAACCAACCGGCAAATAGCATCAGGGCTGCCATTACCAAGGCGCCGATCGCAGTGCAATATAGCTGGTATGAGTTAGTGATGCCGTTGGCGCGCCACAGTTGGAACAAACCAGAGGTGATCTGAATCCCGTGAAAGCCGCCGCCTACATCTGCATTTAAAATTTCTTGACCAAAAATCGGCCAAACCACTTGAGCGCTGGGCTTGATGGCTGTAGGATCTGTCAGCCAAGCTTCGTAGTTGGAGAATTTAGCGCCGTGGAAATATGCGCCGCTCAACCATACGAAAATTACTGCCAAGTGGCCGAAGTGAGCGCTAAAGATTTTGCGCGAAACGTCTTCTAAATCACTTGTATGACTGTCGAAGTCGTGAGCGTTAGCGTGGAGGTTCCAAATCCAAGTGGTGGTTTTTGGCCCCTTAGCTAGAGTGCGATCGAAATGACCTGGTTTTGACCACTTCTCGAAGGAAGTTGGAACCGGATCTTTATCGACTACTACTCTAACTTTTACCTCTCGCTCTGGAGGACTAATGGTCATGAAGACTCTCCTCTCGATAAGACAAGGAACGAGAACTGAATACTGTATCTGACACTCCCCACGCTTAATTAGGCGGGGGATTCTCGGTTCCCCGAAACAGCTTGCACTTCGCTCTTTCCAGAGTTACACGCAGGTCGATCGTCTCCCCAAGCATTTTGCTTCTTTGTAAAGAAGCCAGTTCCCCAGTGTCGCTAACAATGTCCCTGGGTACTGCCAACTCTTCTCGCCAGAGCTGCCGATCGCCTCCTTGATTCAGGTTTGATGCGGCTGCTCCTTTTGAGGGAGTTTTATGAATTATAAGCCTGCTAGAGAAGTATTAATCGCTTGTTAACAATACTTAAAAAAGCCTCAATTCTTGATGCAATTACCCCCTTTAATTTCCACAGCCCCTCAAAAAAGTCAAGGGGTATTGCCATTAAGTTTACAAAACTCAAAGATAAAGCAATTGAGGAATACTCATTTATAGAGAGATGTTTAAGAAAATGGCTGGGGCAGTTATTAGTGGGATCGGATTGGTTGCCGGCACAGCCTGAATCCGCGACACAGGGGGCCCCCAATTGCCGATCGGCAATTCGGCAATACTAAATTCAGTTTTGGGCTATAGTTCCCTATGAGAAGGCTTCTAGGAGTATAGTTGCGTGATTGGCATCAATTGGCAGAGAACGGTTGCAGGCTGGCTGCTGGCATTGTTTGCAGCAGCAGTATTGATTTTGGGTGTAGCAAGTTGTGGCGCGGGCCATCCCTCCATGCCCAAATCAGGAAACAAGAGCGGCTCAGCTACCGCCGAGGTAAACAGAATCTCAGAGGTTTCTCCCCCAGAAGCCATTCAACAACTGCGTCAGGCTCTAGAAATTTACCAGCCTCAAATAAGTATTTTGAATCCAAAACCTGACGAAGTGCTTCAGGATATAAATGTGTCCGTTAAGTTCCAAGTCAAGGACTTCCCCATTTTCAAAGAAGCAAACTTGGGTTTGGGCCCCCACCTGCAAGTTTTATTAGACAACCAACCTTATGCAGCAGTTTACGACATCAACCAGACTTTAACGCTCTCCGACTTAGAACCCGGAACCCATACCCTGCGTGTATTTGCCGCTCGTCCTTGGGAAGAAAGCTTTAAAAACGAAGGTGCTTTCGCCCAAACCACCTTTCACGTTTTTACCAAAACAGAGAACAACAAGCCCGATCGCACATTGCCCCTACTAACATACAACAGCCCGCAAGGCAGCTACGGGGCAGAACCAATCCTGCTCGATTTTTACTTGACAAATGCGCCTTTGCACCAAGTGGCTCAAGCAAATTCCCAAGATGAAATACTCGATTGGAAAATTCGAGCTACAGTCAACGGGGAAAGTTTCGCGATCGACCAGTGGCAACCTATATATCTTAAAGGATTCAAACCGGGGAAAAACTGGGTGCAGCTAGAATTAATCGACGAAGGGGGAAATACCGTCAAAAACGCCTTTAATAATACAGTTAGACTGATTGATTACGAACCCCAGGCCCAAGACACTCTTTCAAAATTAGTGCGAGGTGAGCTAACAGTAGCAGATACTCGCGGTATAGTCGATCGCACCTACCAAGTACCCAAGCCCGAACCAACACCAACCCCAACCCCAACCCCAACACCCGAACCGACACCGACACCGACACCTACACCCGCATTAGAAAAAACACCAGTAGCCGAACCCTCACCAGCGGCTCCAGAAACCCCAGCTACCGAACCAAGCTTAGAGCCAAAAGTTGCTCCCGTTCAAACAATAGAACCGACACCGACAGCAACCCCCCAACTCGAAGCACCGAAACTTGTAGAACCAGTTAAAGTCATAGAACCGACACCGACAGCAACTCCAGAATTAGAAACCCCCAAAGTTGTGGAACCAGTTCAAGTCATAGAACCAAAACCGACAGCAACTCCAGAGTTAGAAACCCCCAAACTTGTTGTACCAGTTAAAATAATAGAACCGAAACCAACACCATCTCCCCAAACACAGAAACAGGAATATAAAGGATACTACAATCGGTTCCGCAACTTTTTGCGTCAAGAACCCGAACCTGCTACTCCTTCAGAACCCCCTACCCTGCCAGAAATAACAGACAAAGCACCAGTACCAAAAGTAGTCGCTCCTGCCATACCAGAAGCATCTCCCAATCTGGTAGCACCCGCGCCCTCAGTTGCCGCTCCCAAAAGCGCCGAATTAGCCGTTCCCGAAACAACAGTTTCAGAACCCGAAAACCCACCAAAATCAGAACAAAAAGTCGAATTTGAAACCTAGAAAACATTTCTGAATTCATCTGCGTACATCAGCGTAAATCCGCCGACATCTGCGGTCAAAAAACTCAGGAAAATAGAAAATGACCTATCTCGAAACAGCAGCCAAA
Source organism: Microcoleus sp. PH2017_12_PCY_D_A (assembly GCF_020738565.1). Taxonomy (NCBI): domain Bacteria; kingdom Bacillati; phylum Cyanobacteriota; class Cyanophyceae; order Oscillatoriales; family Microcoleaceae; genus Microcoleus; species Microcoleus sp. PH2017_12_PCY_D_A. The sequence goes on from NZ_JAEQCI010000010.1 coordinate 16,095, forward strand.
TTCTACAGCGACGTTGCCGAAACCCCCCAAATCGGACTTTGCTGCGTCCAAAGCAGCCCCTTGCAACTGCCAGGATTAAAAATTCCCGAACAAATGCAAGAAATGAACTACGGCTGCGGCACCACCGTTCACGCCGCCGAACTTGTCGGCAATCCAGTCGTGCTTTATGTCGGCGTCGGCGGCGGATTGGAAGCACTGCAATTTGCTTATTTTTCTAGGCACAATGGCTCGGTTATTGCCGTCGATCCGGTTCCAGCAATGCGAGAAGCGGCTGCGCGCAACTTGCAAATTGCAGCCCACGAAAATGAATGGTTTGATGCCAGTTTTGTGGAAATTATAGAAGGCGATGCTTTTGCGTTGCCGGTGCCGGATGCTTCTGTCGATGTTGTCGCACAAAATTGCTTGTTTAATATCTTTGAACCTGCGGATTTAGCTAAGGCATTAAAAGAGACTTATAGGGTTTTGAAGCCAGGGGGCAGGTTGTTGATGAGCGATCCGATCGCAACTCGCCCCATTCCCCAACATTTGAAGGAAGACGAACGCTTGCGGGCCTTGTGTTTGTCGGGGGCTCTAACCTACGCAGAATACGTTCAACACCTTGTAGATGTGGGTTTTGGGCAAGTAGAAGTCCGGGCGCGCCGTCCTTACCGGCTGCTGGACAAACACAATTACAAATTGGATGCGGATTTGCTGTTAGAAAGCCTCGATACAGTGTCTTTTAAAGTGGACATACCCAGCGATGGCGCTTGCATTTTCACTGGCAAGACGGCAATTTATGCCGGGTCTGAAGAGCTGTTTGATGACGGGGCGGGTCACGTTTTGCAGCGGGGAGTTCCGGCGGCGGTGTGCGATAAAACGGCTGGGAAGTTGGGGGGATTGATGCCGGATAAGGTGTTGATTACTGATTCGACTTGGCACTATAACGGCGGCGGTTGCTGTTAGGTGAAAAAACGGCGGTTGAAACTGCCGTTTTCACAAACAAATCTGGGCGGAATATTTGCAAATCGTTAGTATACAAAAGTTTTCAATCACATTAGGTACAATCAGTAAAAATAATCTACTAACTCGTAGTCTTGTAGTTTGTAGTCAAATACGCTAAACTACCTTGTTGGGTCAGATATCCTAACAAGAGGGAGTGAATGAGTAGAAGCATCTCTACAGTAGATTTATTTTGTGGTGCTGGAGGACTAACGCATGGGTTTGAACAAGCAGGTCTTCCAGTCAAAGCTGGATATGATATCGATCCTGCGTGTGAATTTCCATACGAACACAACAACAAAGCAAAATTTATATTACAAGATGTCGCAAATATCAGCAGTTCTGATTTGGCAGAACATTTTTCTAAAGGTAGTATAAATATTTTAGCAGGATGCGCTCCCTGTCAACCATTTTCAAGTTATTCAAGACGCTACAACGATGAACAATTGAAGTGGACACTATGCCGCGATTTTGCTCGTCTCATTGAAGAATGCCAACCGGATATTATTTCAATGGAAAATGTACTTCAGTTAAAACATCATGCGGTTTTTGAAGAATTTATCACCGAGTTAAAAAAGTTAAACTATTACTTTGAATCCTATGAAGTTAACTGTCTAGATTATGGAATTCCTCAATCTCGAAAGCGATTAGTCTTACTTGCTTCAAAATTTGGCAAAATTAATTTAATTCCAGCGACACATCAGCCAGAAGTATACAAAACAGTACGACAAACTATTGAACACCTTGAACCTCTTTCAGCAGGTCAATCTTCTAAAATAGATCAACTACATAGATGTAGTAAACTTTCGGATCTAAATGTGCGCCGTATTCGTGTTTCCAAACCTGGAGGAACTTGGCGAGATTGGCCTCAAGACTTAATTGCAAAATGCCACCTAAAAAAGAGTGGTAAAACCTATCCTGGAGTATATGGTCGAATGGAGTGGGATAAACCTAGCCCAACTATTACTACACAGTGTTTTGGTTTTGGTAATGGTCGATTTGGTCATCCCGAACAAGATAGGGCTATTTCTCTCAGAGAAGCAGCTTTATTACAAACTTTTCCACCAGCATATCAGTTTGTAGCTCACGATCAACCAGTGGGGGTAGATCTAGTAGGGCGATTAATTGGGAATGCTGTGCCTGTTAAGCTAGGGATAGCAATAGCTCGAAGTATTTTAGAACATATCCACCAGGTAAATTAAGGAGATTGTATAGATTTATCTAAATATTCTTGCTTTTCTAAATAGTCTTGAATATTTTGCAATATTTGCTGGAGGTATTCTATTACCTCTTCCTTGACCTTGAGCAAATCCTCAATACTGACCTTTTGTCCAACTTCTGCAAATGATTTATTGCCGTGTGCTAAATCGTTCCGATGATCCATGATATCCTCTAAGTGTTCACCGTGTTTAGTTTTGGAGTAGTCAGTATCAAAAGAAAATCCATAATTTCTAGCTGTTTCTGTAATCACCTTCCGAGTAACATTACCTGAAAATAATTCTCTACTATTGAAGCCAGCAGTAATAATATCAAGAGAAATATCTTTTATCTTAGAATGAACCTTATCGGGTGAGCGGTTCTTGAAGTTATAAATAACTATTTTTTTGATCTCCGTTCTCAAAGAGTTAAAAGAAATTTTTTTACTACTTATTTCAGCAAATATCGCTTCTATGGCATTACGCATAGTTGATTCAACAAGATTGTAGAGGAGTAAAAAAGCATTCGCTTTGAGTATTTTTGCCAGTCTGGAATCGATAGCTGTAATTTTTTGTTCACCATTATCTGCTGACATGGGTGATTTTGTTGTTTCTTGGATAAGCATCTCCATAAATTCAAAATATTGATTAACTTCTTGGACACGGGTGTGAAAATCTAAAAGAACTGTTTGCATAGTTAACTTAAAAGTCGATCGCGAACGTATTGAATACGCTTAATTACTTTAGGCTTAGAATTGCTGGCATCTGATGTAGTATATTCTTTGAATTCTGGTGAGTCAAGCCATGTCATTGACTGTGGAACAAGATCGCTCTTTTCTCTTAAGGCTAGTGCAACACCTACAGAAATTGCCTCAAATCGAATTCTTGGTGTTTTGACATGACCTTTTGATTTGCTAAATCCATTGGAAAAGTATTTTTCAACAAAGTCTAACATTTTGTCAAATTCAGAGCGCATACCATCTTGATTTATTACATAATTGTTATAGTTTTCTAGGTATTCATTAAGAAATTGATTAACTCGTTTGTCAAAGTTTTCATAATTATTTAAGTAGGCAAAAAAACGAAGGACAAATTCTTCTGGTTCCCGTTTGCGGACAAGTGCCTCCGACAAAGGGCATAGTTTAATAAATTTGGGAGTTTTGGCGAGTTCTTCAAGAAGATTGACAAATGGGCCAGGAGATATGCCTCTACGTTTCTCCATATCATTAAGTTGGACGCTACCAGTATTGATGCGTTCAAACATATCGCGTCGGGTTTCTTCATCAGCTTTCTCAGTCAGCACAATCATGCGAATGGTAGCTCGGTTAAATCGTCTCTGTCTTGCCAGGGGTAAATCGTTGAATTTGAAGTTGTTAAGATTTTTTAGTTTTTCTAGTTCAGATAGCTTTAGCTCGTTACTTAGAAATCTGTCTAAAGTACGGATACGTTGGGTTCCATCAACAATTTCTAACCGAGCTAAATCATCTTCATCATCTTCTTGCTTTGGTCGTAAATCGGCAACAAAAATATAGGGTATGGGTAGTCCTAGAAAGATAGATTCAATAAACTTTGACTGCCGAGTTTCTTCCCAAATCAGCTCTCGTTGATAATCTGGTATATACAATTCGCTGATGTCTTCATCTAGCCCATCTCTATATTTCTGGACAAGCACTTCCACTGGATATTCTTTTGTGTCATAGTCAACAGTTTTTTGCTTTTCCCGAATTTCTGCTTCTGCGGCTTCTCTTTGTTCATGTGTAATCTCTGTTTCCAGTGGTATTTTTGGGGATTTTGCCATTTTGCTCTCCTGTTCTGGCAGAATGTGTGTATCAGAAGTACATAAAAATTTAGCATACAACATCAAGTATACATTGATAGCCATCGACTTTGAGTGACTGAGGATGAATCGAATATGAGATATTTTAGGCCTTTCCTGACAGAGCATGAAAGTGGACGAGTTCGCTATCGGGCCTCACCCCCCCTTCCTATGCCACAGCCACCTTCCCTGCCTCCAAAAGCCCAAATTTAACCAGCTTTCCCCCATCCGGCGAAACTTCCCGCTAAATTAAAGAAGTAAAAAAAATATTCAGGCCCTACCAAGGAGATCCCATGCCTCGCGTCAGAGCACCAGAATTCCCCGTAAAGTACCCCTGGCTGAACACCGAAAAACCTTTATCCATTGCATCCTTAAAAGGGCGCGTCGTCATCCTCGACTTCTGGACTTACTGCTGCATCAACTGCTTGCACGTCCTCCCAGACTTAAAATATCTGGAACAAAAATATAAAGATTCCCTGACTGTCATCGGAGTTCACTCGGCTAAGTTTGAAAACGAAAAAGATGTAGAAAATATCCGCCAAGCTATCCTCCGCTACGATATCGAACATCCCGTAATCGTAGACAGCGGAATGAAAGTTTGGCAAAGCTACGCTGTTCGCGCTTGGCCGACTTTAATGGTGATCGATCCAGAAAGTTATGTCGTCGGCTTTGTTTCTGGCGAAGGCCATAGAGAAGCACTAGATCAGTTAGTTGGCAAGTTAATTGCTGAATACAAAGATAAAAATGCGATCGCCTTTAGGGAACTTCGTTTCAGTTTAGAAAAACAGCGCAAACCTGTATCAACCCCGCTGGCTTTTCCTGGTAAAGTGCTGGGATTTGCGATCGCGCCAACGGAGGCAAAAGTGCTTCACCAACATGAGGCGCTGTTGGGCGAAATGACTGAGGACAATGAATCTGTAGATGAAACTGTACTGCCGGGGCCTGCTAATTCAGTTATCCAAAACTTGGTCGGTTCTTGCTTGTTTGTTGCCGATTCGGGACACAATCGAATTGTTGTCAGCAGTACCGAAGGTGAGGTGCTGCACGTCATTGGTACGGGGAAAGCGGGTTTGACTGATGGGAACTTTGAAGAAGCTGAGTTTTTTGACCCTCAAGGTATGGCTTTTGATGCAGAAACTCAAATTCTCTATGTTGCTGATACGGAAAATCACGCTATCAGAACGATCGACTTTACGACTCAACGGGTGAAAACTGTTGCCGGTACTGGCGAACAAAGTCAGGAAATTGGCCCCTGCAGCGGCAAGGGTTTAGAAACGCCATTGAATTCGCCTTGGGATTTAGAAAGGGTGGGAAATAGACTTTTTATCGCCATGGCGGGCTCGCACCAAATTTGGGAGATGCAGTTAGATACTGGTACGATCGCCACTTATGCGGGTATTGGTCGAGAATCCTGTGTGGATGGGAGTCTTGCAGAATCTGCTTTTTCTCAGCCTAGCGGCTTGGCTACGGATCGATCGGAGTTGTTTGTGGCTGACAGCGAAATAAGTTCGATTCGGGCTGTAGGAATCGAAGAATACTCGAATGTTCGCACTGTCTGCGGTAGCGGTGAATTGTTTGGTTTTGGCGATAAAGATGGTCGCGGTGATGAGGTGAGGTTGCAGCACTGTTTGGGTGTTGAATACGCTCAAAATTACCTCTGGGTGGCTGATACTTACAATCACAAAATTAAGCGGATCGACCACCGCAGCGGTTCGTGCATGACGATGATTGGAGATGGTAAAGCTGGTTTGGTTGATGCTAAAGGTATCAATGCTCGATTTTTTGAACCTTCTGGGTTGAGCGCGATCGGGTCTCATTTGTTTGTTGCTGATACGAACAATCACGTGATTCGGCGAGTTGAGTTGGATACTTTGGAAGTTACAACTTTGGATTTTCACGGTTTGTGCGCGCCGGATGTTTGTCTTCCCGATTGATCCAAAAGGTTGGTAGTGAGGACTTCAGTCCTCTTGATTTTTAGAGGACTGAAGTCCTCACTAGGAACTAATTATCAGGTGCTCTACTACTTACGGTGCCTAGGAAATAATTAGGGTTTCCCTCACTCCACATCTAGTCACTCTCAGCAATCAACTTTTGTGCGTATCCATTGTGTTCCCAAGCACCTGTCACAAAACCAACTATTCCTACAACCAAAACACCCAGGACAGGGATTTTTTGTGATTTCTTGAATTCGGTAATTTGATGGCAGCAACAATTCCCGGTCGTTACCAGTCTTGCCCAATGTTCGCAATTGAATCGATAGAGTTCATATTGCCAGCATTCGTGAAATTCTGCCACAGAAATATGCAATGCTTTGTTGATGCGTTCCTTTTGCCGATATGATATCCATTTAGCAGTTTGAAATCTATGCCAATCAATTTGCCAAATTGCTAATCGTCCTGTATCTCTTTGGCGATTGCTATGAATTGGTTCCCATGCGATAGATTCGCAATCGTTGAGTTGTACTGAATAATGCAAGATATTGGACTGGTGAATGTCGCGATGATGGAGTAATTTTCCGTAATCTGGATGATGGAAATTATTGTTAATTAAATCGTGAAAATTAGACATAATTTCATTGAGTGCAGTGTCTCAGGAGCAATTGCTAGAGCTTGTTAATTCGATGGTGAGTCAACCTGCGATCGCCAGTATTCAATAATAATCGCCCAAATCTAAAATTCCGAATTGCTCAGCAGCCGCACTATTTTTTGGGCATCGTTCAATTCGCCGACTATTCGCCGCACGGGTTTGGGCCAGATTTTAATTAAGGTGGGAGTTGCTGAAATCTGATCGGCTTCTGCTTGTTCGGGATGTTTCAACACATCGATTACTTTCAAAGTGTAGGGGCGATCGAGACATTGCTCTAGGAATTGGTATAAAGTTTCGAGGGTGCGTTGGGTGCTGGGGTTGCTACCGGAAACAAACAGCCGCAAAACGTACCCTTGTGTTGGTGGCGGTGGGGTGATTGCTGTTGGTTTGGTTCGCGGCAACAGCGGGGATTGGGGGAAGTGGGAGGGAGGCGCGATCGCAGAATAGTGAGAGTCCGATCGCCCAAGGTCGATCGGGTATCGTACAACTAAGTCGTGATTTTCCCAAAGTTCGGGGAATTGTTCGTGATAAGTGGCGATCGCCATTGGTTCGCAGATTTCGTCGCTGCGGGATTCCCAAACCAAGTCGCCCGTGCCAAAAATCGCATTCAGCAGCGTTTGATGTCGCAGCACCGGGGGGTATGCCTCGGCTGCCACCCGCAACTGTCCATCGGTGCGATCGCGCCAGCAGTCAACAGTTGCCGTGTAGCAGGGTATCAGAAAATGTGGCGGTTCTGACAAACCGAGTATCTGCTGTAGGGCTACGCACAACTGCAAGTGCCACTGAGTTTGCTTGCGGGAGTCTATGCAATAGATTAAGTCTCCCCCTGGTGTAAACAGTGCAATGCCTTTAAAAAATTCTGGTAAAATCGGGCGATCGACTTTCAATTAAGTACACCCATTAAAGTTAACAGTTGACTGTTGACTGTTGACTGTTGACTGTTGACTGTTAACTGTTGACTCAACCTCGGAGCATCTGAGCCATTTCGTTTAAGTACACCCATTAAAGTTAACAGTTGACTGTTGACTGTTGACTGTTGACTGTTAACTGTTGACTCAACCTCGGAGCATCTGAGCCATTTCGTTGGGAGCCGGCGAGTTCTCTACACAAAGTTAACAGTTAACGGTTAACTGTTCACCGTTAACTGTTAACACTCGACCTTTAGACTCGACCTCGGAGCATCTGAGCCATTTCGTTGGGGAACGGCGAGTTTGCTACAGCAAGTTCTTCAGTAATCCGACCTTCTTGATAAAGGCCGTAGAGCGACTTATTCATCGTCGTCATGCCTTCATAAGTATCTTTGATCATAATTTGATTGATTTCCTCATTCTGCCCCTTCAGAATGTATTCCTTAATCACGTCGGTATTGATCAAAACGTCGTGGAAAGCAGCCCGCTTGCCATCAGTGGTTTTGCACAGCAGTTGAGCAATAATCGCGACTAGGGATTCGGAAATAGAAACCCGTATGGCTTCTTGTTCTTCCGCCCCGAACATATCCAGAATCCGGTTCAGGGTTTTAACTGCACTGTTGGTGTGCAGGGTTCCTGCAACTAAGTGACCTGTCTGAGAGGCTTTGAGGGCAATTTCCACGGTTTCTCTGTCCCGAATTTCTCCTACTAGCAGCATATCCGGGTCTTGCCGCAGAGCGCCTTTGAGAGCGCTCATAAACTTGAGGGTGTGTCTGCCGACTTCCCGGTGCTTGATCAAGGATTTTTTGCTTTCGTGTACGAATTCTACCGGGTCTTCGATCGTGATGATGTTGTAGGCTTTATTTTTGTTGATGTAGTCGATCATCGCGGCCAAGGTGGTAGATTTGCCCGAACCTGTGGGGCCCGTCACCAAAATCAGACCTTTGTGGTAGCCGCATATTTTCTTAAAGACTGCTGGTAGGTTTAATTCCTCCAGGGTCATTATTTTGGCAGGAATTAGCCGGAGTACCATCGCCGGGCCTGCCAAGGAGTCCATGCAGCTGATCCGAATGCGGACAAAGCCGAAGTCGAAAGCGCCGTCAAAATCTAGGGTTTTTTGGAAAATTTCAATTTCTTCATCGCTCATGCACTCGCGCAGCCAGCCAAAAAACGTATCTAAATCCGACGGTGGATAGCCGATATCGGCTATCTCGCCCCGGTTTCGGAAGCGCGGGAATTCGTTGACTCCGAGATGAAGATCGGATACTCCTTCTTCTTTGGCTCGCATTACCAGCTCTTTCAAAGTCGGAATTTTGTTGTTGCTGGAATTTTTAGGTGTGGCGAAGGATTGGGGCGCGGGTGCCGGTGGCTGTGTGGCGGCGGGTGGTGGGGGTGCTGGTGCTGGTGGCGGTGCTGGTGGCATTCCTGCTGCTCTGGGAATGCCTGGAGCTGGAGGGCGGGGCAGGCCGGGGGGTGGGGGCGCTCCGGGTAGGGGCGGGCGAGGAGCTGGCGGATGCTGTTGTGTCATATGCGCTACTTTGAATTTGGTGAGAAGGCTGACTCGAACAGTTGACACTCAAGGCGCGTAAACGCACTGAGATTCTTTAGAAGGAGATATCCACCGTTGGACATTGCTCGAACCGCTACTCGTAGAGCCGCTTACTCGAACTCTACCGCAGCGCGACAGGGGGGTGCCAATTCCCACTATTCTCTCCGCTATTTCTAGCATTGAGGCTACTTTGATTTGTTGTGAGTGATTCACTCGCCTCAGAGTCTTTACTTGCAAAGGCTAGAGGTAGGGTATTCTTGGATACCAGTTTAACCATTTCGGTTAAACGTCTTTTAACTACAACGTCCAATTGCTAGGAGTTTCACCTTACTTTAGAGGTCAACGTCTGTGTGTCTATTTTAACACACTTCCCACATATAAAGCCGTTCTGTAAGGCTTGCGCTGAGCTTGCCGAAGGAACGGGGTTTCCACCCACATTTTCTGATGATTTGTGGAAGTTAGACAATGCCGATCGCCCGAAGTGCGTTTCTTGCACAAGAGCTTAACTGTTCAGATCAGTTTATCTCAAGAGGGGGGCGCAGCAAGGAAATATTCTGTTGTTTGCACGCGGGCGATCGCTCTGGGCCTACAATCGAATATGGATTTTCGACATTTTTGAATATTTTTTTAAAGGGAAAGACTTTTTCTCAAAAAACAGTATAAATATATACTTTGCCGAACCATTCAGGACTTACACCTATGAATTCTGTCGATCGGGCTTTTAGTTCAGCCCTGGATTTGGCGAAGTCGATCCGCGATCGGGAAATTTCGCCGCTAGAAATTACCAATGTGTACTTGGAACGGATCGATCGATTAAACCATCAACTTGGTAGTTATTTTACAGTAACTGCCGATCGGGCGATCGAGCTAGCTACAGCGCAAACCGAACACCTAGCAGGCTTAAACAAGTCACAGGAATTGCCGCCTTTTTTCGGAGTGCCAATTGCTATCAAAGACTTGACACCAGTTGCCGGGGTTCCGTGTACCTACGGAGTTCAGGCTTTGCACAGTAACATATCTCCCTACAACGAGTCAGTAGTCTGGCGGATCGAAGCAGCCGGATTTAACATTCTGGGCAAAACAGCAACCTCTCAAATAGGCTCATTGCCTTACACCGAGCCCCCAGGTTTCCGGCCCGCGCGCAATCCCTGGAATTTAGAATACACGCCCGGAGGTTCCAGCGGCGGCTCAGCGGCGGCCGTAGCGGCGGGTTTGTGCGCGATCGCCCAAGGTTCAGACGGCGGCGGTTCGATCCGAGGCCCAGCTTCCGCCTGCGGTTTAGTGGGCATTAAACCCTCGCGCGGGCGAGTTTCCTGGGCACCAGTCGGAGACTACCTCAGCGGCATTTCTGCCAACGGCCCCCTCGCCCGCACTGTGGCTGACGCGGCCGCACTTTTGGACGTGATGTCAGGCTACACAACCGGCGATCCGTACTGGCTACCAGACCCAAATCCCACATTTCTAGAGGCTTCCGGCGAAAAGTTAGGCAAACTGCGAATTGCTTTTTCTACCAGTATTGCCCCCGTGGGCGAGGCAGCGCCTGTGTGTCAGCAAGCGGTACTCGAAACCGTAAAATTACTGACAGATTTGGGTCACGATATCGAACCGGGATGCCCGGATTTTACGGGTTTAATCGAACCGTTTACGACAATTTGGCAGTCTGGGGCGGCTGCAAGCGGCATTCCAGGGAAGGTTTTGGAACCGATGAATCGCTGGTTGTTGGAAAGAACAGTTTCGGCTGGGGAATATTTGCGGGCGGTGAATCAAATGCAGGTGATTTCACGGCGGATTGTGGGATTCTTTGAAAATTTTGATGTGTTAGTTTTGCCGACTTATATGCACTCGCCCATTGGCATCGGCGAGTGGGCAGATTTGAGTTGTGAGGAAACTTTGCAGCGGATTATTAATTGGGTTGCTCCTTGTCCGCCATTTAATGCTAGCGGTTTACCTGCGATCGCACTTCCAGCAATTTTAGATGATAACGGTTTACCCGTGGGAATTCAAATTATCGGGCGGCCGGCGGCGGAAGCAACTTTAATTGCTTTAGCAGCGCAGATAGAAGCGGCGAAACCTTTCCCAGTTTTGGATTTTAAATAGGAAGAAGCAGAATTTTAGGTACGTTGTTGCGCTTTAGCGCTAAAGCGCAACAACGTACCTTTTTTAAGGTGCTAGTTGCGTGCAGGATTACCTAATTCAACGGAATTGTTATGACAAATTCCGCACCTTTTCCCGGTTCCGAAATACACTCGATCGCACCGCCGTGTTTTTCGACTACAATCTGATAGCTAATCGACAATCCCAATCCCGTCCCTTTCCCCTCCGGCTTAGTAGTAAAAAACGGATCGAACAATTTACACCGCGTTGATTCAGGCATCCCCCGCCCATTATCCTTAATCCGAATCACCGCAAAACTCTCACTTTTTTCCCCTCTTACTTCTTCCTTATTCCCAACATCCGTTAAATCCGCTACATCCGTTAAATCCGCTACAAAATCCGCTGCCGAACCTTCCGTTACATCCGTTACATCCGTTACACAATCCGCTGCCGAACCTTCCTTGACTTCGGTGCAAACTGTGATAATATTCGGATGCTTTTCAATTTCAGCGTAAGTGCGTGAAGCGCAGCTATCCCGTAGGGAATCGCAATTCGACTCATCCAAAGCATCGATCGCATTCCCGATCAAATTCATAAACACCTGATTGAGTTGTCCGCTGTAACACTCAACCGCAGGCAAATCGCCGTATTCCTTAATCACTTGAATTGCCGGACGTTCCGCATTAGCTTTCAAACGGTGCTGCAAAATCATCAACGTGCTCTCAATCCCTGCGTGAATGTCGGCCGGTTTTTTCTCGGTACCGTCAACGCGGGAGAAGTTCCGCAACGATTGCATGATATCACGGATGCGATCGGTTCCTAGCTGCATAGAACCCAACATTTTCGGCAAGTCTTCCATCAGATAATCGAGTTCAATATCTTCTGCCACTTCTACAATTTCCGGCACAGGATTTGGATAGTGCTGCTGGTAAAGATTGACAATGCAAATCAAATCTCGTACATAATCATTAGCGTGGTGGAGATTGCCAGAAATAAAGCCAACGGGGTTATTGACTTCGTGAGCAACTCCTGCTACCAACTGCCCCAAACTTGAGATTTTTTCCGTTTGCACCAGTTGAGCTTGAGTTTGCTGCAACTTGTGCAAAGATTGTTCTAGTTGCTGCGACTTTTCTTGTGCTTGTGCGTAGAGTTTAGCATTTTCTAGGGCGATGGCGACTTGAGAAGTCAAGACTTTTAAAACTTGCAATCTTTCGGGAGAAAATGCACCCGCTGCTAAGTTGTTCTCCAGGTACAGAATCCCTGTGAGTTGGCCCTGATAGATGACGGGATTGCAAAGAATTGACTTAGGCTGACTGCTGACAATATACGGATCGGTAGTAAACAAGCCATCTGAACCTGCATTGTTTAAAACCAAGTCTTTTTGAGTTCGAGCAACATAGTTAACAATAGAAACTGGCAAATCTTGACTAATTTCAACGGGAAGGGATTGCAAGACAACGGCTTGATTTTGCTCTGACGTACAAGCTGCTTGGATCAAAAGATTGTCATCTTTGTAGAGCATCAGCACTGCTTTTTGAGCCGCGGCATTTTCTAACAAAATTTTGATTAAACGGGCGAGCAATTTATCCAGCACAATTTCGCTGGTAATAGCTTGAGATGCTTTGACGAATGTGCCGATATCTAAGGATTGGCTAAAATCGCTGTTGGTGGTTGTTGTCGTGGCGGTGACAGTTAAATCGCGGGTTTTGGTTTCTCGGTTGAGGGTTTGGGCGACTAATTGGGGATATCGGGCTTCTAAATCTTTGACTTTTGCGATCGCTCCCCAGTGGATGTAACCGTAGTAAGATTCTGTGAGATAGACTAAAGCGATTTTGTCCTTGTTGCGAGAGAAATAAAACTCCGCTGCAAGTTCGTTAGCGAGGGCTGCTTCTTGGATGTATCCCTGCTCTTTTGCTCCTTGAATAGCTTTGTCATAATAATCTGCTGCTTCCCAATTTTTACCGAATACTCGCGCTTTTTCGGCTTCTACCAAGTCGTACTTGTGCTGATAGTTCATGGGGGCGTGGTGCGCCCAATTGTGCATTTTTTCCTGATTTGCAGCTACTTGCATCAAGTGTTTTTCTTTTTCTGCACCGTCAGCAGTTGGATACACAGCGAGGAGTGCCAGGGAATAGTAAAAATTGTTAGCAGCAATTGACGACCAACCGCCTACCGATTGCACGTATTTTATAGATAATGCAGCGCTGTTAACTGCACTATTAAAGTCTTTAAACAAATAGAAAAGCATGGATTTAATTAGATGGATGCTAAACAGTACCCAGCCATCATTAATCGCTTCCCATTCCGGCAGCATAGTGGATTCATCAAAAGCCTTACCAATCAAACGACACTTATCTGCTGCCAAACCCCGTAAATTTAAACTCATTTGTCTCCATATACTGATGTTAAAAGCAACATAATCATTTTTTACCTCGCGCATCAAGCAAATGTATTCCGCTTGCTTCTGTTCTACAACATCAAGATTTTCTCCTGTAAAAAACATAGAGTTGCAGTAGTTCAAAGCGCAATATCCACCAAAAATCAAATTGCCAGCTTCCAGACCACTTTGAAACCCTTCCTGTAAATCAGCAAAACCTTCTCGCAAGTGTTCTTTCCAGGGTTGAATGCAACCATTAAACATATTGTAAATTTCACATTTCATGGCATTGACGCCGTATTTTTCCAACAACTTCACAGACAGTTGTCCGGCATGATATCCTTTCTCGATTTCTCCCAGGCCACCGCACAAAACTATGCCATAAGAACTGTATGAAAAAGCAGTCAGCGGTGAATAACCTTCTTCCATACACAGCTTAATTTGAGCCAAGATAATAGGCAATAAAATTTCAGGCTTTTGTAACAATGCCGGCGGAATAATTGATACGAGAAGCCGCAGAGTTGCCAGTCGTTTGGGGTCTGTCATTTGTGGCAAATTATTCACTTCTTCCAGCAGTGGCATTTGTACTTCCAGACTGCCGCAATCCAGAATGTCTGATAGAGAGACGCCCATAATTTCCAAAGCTTGCAGTCCCGTATCTATAGCTTTTAAGGACTGACTTTGAGTCATATACATCTGGATTTTCAAGTCGTATGCTTTCACTTGGTCGAGCAGATTTTTAGCTTGTTGTAAGATAATTTCAATTAACTTTTCTGCTCGATCGAAGTTAGTATTCAGAAATTCTGCTTCTGCTGCTTCTGTGTGCAGGTTGAGTGTAAATTCGTAATGCTTCTGCCAGCTATCTGCTCCCAGCAATCCGAAACCGACATTCAAATACCCGACTGCCGAGTGATATGCCATTGCGGACTTTGCTTTTTTACCGGCTATAAAATTGAGTTCGGTTAACTCGTATTTTTCAGTCTCAGATGTTAATAAGTCTATGCCGAAATTCAGTTGGTTTACTAAAGCAAAAATGTTATCTTTACGCTCTTGGGGAGCCATGTTTTGCAGCAGCAATTGACCGATTTTGACGTGAGTCTCTTTTTTATCGCCGCCGGGAATCAGAGAATAAGCTGCTTGCTGCACTCTGTCGTGCAGGAATTTGTAGGCAATCTTGGATTCCCCGTAGGGGCAGTGCCCCCGTGCCTGCCCTTCCCGTGCCCGCCCCAGCAAATTGTCCGCTTCCCAGCCTCCAACCAGGGGAATTTTGTAAGCATTACTCAATGGGAGAACCAATCCAGTTTGCAGGGCAGCCCAGAGTTCGGTAGCTGCTTGCGCCTGGGATTGTTCGTTGACAATTGACAAAACGTCGAGGGTAAATGTGTCGCCAATACAAGCCGCCAATTTTAAGACTCGCTGCGTAGTTTCCGGAAGTTTTTCGATGCGGCTGGCTACCAATTCGACGACGCTTTTGTCCGTAATGCCGATCGCCTGAATCTGCTCTAAACTCCACAGCCAACTACCGCTACTAAATTCAAAGTGTAACAGATTTTCTTGATACAGCGCTTGCAAAAGCTGCGTGATAAAGAAAGGATTGCCGCTCGTTTTGTGGAAAATCAACTCAGCCAGCAATTTCACCTTGTCGTTACCGGTGAGGGTATCGGCGATTAATTCGCGGACATTGCCGAAATCGAGCGGTTGCAATACGATATTATTAACTGGAGTGCCCGTTTTTTCAATTTGCTCGATCGCCTGCCTCAGCGGATGAGTCGGATTAACTTCATTATCCCGATAAGCACCGATCAAAAGCAGATATTGACTTTCCGAATTGCCAACCAACAACTGCATTAAATTCAGCGATGCCGAATCAGCCCACTGCAAATCGTCTAAAAAGATTACCAGCGGATGTTCTGCACGAGTAAAGACGCTGATAAACTCTTGAAAGACTCGATTAAACCGATTTTGAGATTCGGCAGGCCCCAGTTGCGGCACTTCCGGCTGTTTGCCAATAATTAGCTCAATTTCCGGAATCACATCAACAATTACAGCACCGTTTGCACCCAAAGCCGCCACTAATTTCTCTCTCCAAGCTTGCAATTTTTCGGTTTTTTCAGTCAGCAACTGTCCGATTAATGACTGGAAAGCTTGAATCAAAGCTGCATAGGGAATGTTGCGCTTAAATTGGTCAAATTTGCCGTTGATAAAATAGCCGCGCTGTCGCACAATTGGCTTGTGAACTTCATTAACAATGGCGGTTTTGCCAATGCCAGAATAACCGGAAACTAGGATTATTTCGCTTTGTGCGCGACCAACTATATTTTCCGAGTTTTCTGGCGGTTGTGCGCCTGCAAGCCCGCTAACTCGTTCAAAAGCAGCCAGCAGGCGATCGACTTCGGCTTCTCGCCCGTAGAGTTTCTGAGGGATTGACAGTTGTGGCGAGCGATCGAACTTTCCCGGTACAAAATAAGTTATTTCTCCAGTTGTCTGCCAAGAATTCAAACATTTTTCTAAATCTGCTTGAATTCCCTCCGCAGTTTGATACCTATCTTCAGCATTTTTCGCCAACAGCTTCATCACAATATCCGAAACAACTTGCGGAATCTCATCGCTACTTTCTGCATTTTTTCTGCATTCACAAGGCGGTACGGGCTGTTTGGCAATGTGACAGTGTACGAGTTCCAAAATATCGCTGCTTTTAAACGGCAATTCCCCTGTCAGCATTTCGTAAAATGTGACGCCGAGGGAATAGAAATCGCTGCGATAATCTAAGGTGCGGTTCATTCTCCCGGTTTGTTCGGGAGACATATAGGCGACTGTACCTTCAACCAAGTTAGCGCTGTTAATTTGGGGGTTTTCTTTGCTCAGCCGGGAAGCGACGCTGAAGTCGGTGAGTTTGACAGTTCCTGTTTCAATGTTGATGATAATATTGGATGGTTTGATGTCTTTGTGGATGATACAGTTTTTGTGGAGCGAGTTGAGTGCTGATGCTAGTTGAATGCCAATGTTTAAAAAGGCCGTCAAGTCAAGTTTTTTCGAGATAATTTGGCTGAGGGAGCGGCCGCCAAAATCTTCTGAAATCAGGGCGAGACGGTTTTGATAGGTTTCGAGGCTGTAATATTTGACGATGCTGTCTGCGTGTAAATGCTGAGTAATTTTATATTCGTTTTTTAGGCGGGTAATTTGTTCGAGGGTGGGAAATTCTGCCTTGAGGATTTTGATGATGACTGGTTGTTCGTCTGACTCTCTAATGCCGCGGTAAACGCTGGTATTGAAGCCGTCGGAGATGGAGGTGCTGATTTGGTAGCCTGGAAGTGTCAACGTATTCATTGATATCATCCTTATAGCTGAGGTAAATTGATTTTTTTAAAGGTTTGCCCAGACGGTATGATGCGAGCGGGACGATCGCACTGCACTCGAAAAATTATCATTCTGGTGCAAATATCAGGGAGATCGCAGGGTTTTATTTATCATGGTAGTAAACACAAAATATTATGTCAACCGCAATTTTGCTTAGTGTTTTAACCCAAAGGGCCCTGTTTGATTGGCAATTATACTTGGGATCGCGAATTAAATAACTTACAATTTTAATTGTTATTGTGGGATGGGCGTCCCGCCCGTTTTTTTTGGACGGGCGGGACGCCCATCCCACTATCCCACTTTCAAGAGTGGAAGTTATTTAATTCTCATTTCTTAATAATACGATCGCGATTACAGACAAAATCAATATATCCTGAGGCTTGGCCGATCGCATTCCCAGACAATTTATCGACACTTGAGCACAATTTCTCAGTATCTGGGACAATTTTAAGAATATAGTGATATCCCTCTAGTTGAATCAGGTAAAAATGAGCATTAGACCAAATTTCAGATGGTTTTCATCAGTGGCGAGTGTTTGTAGCGCGATCGCGATCGGCACTTTCAGCAGCGTGACATCCCCTGCAAAAGCAGCAGAAACAGTTGTTGTCCGCAAAGGCCCTTTAGAATCGTCTATTTCGGTTGCGGATTTGCGCGAACTCGCAGCAACCGGAAAAGTCCCTGAAAAACTGCAAGCTTACGCCAATCTGCTGTCTGACGCACAGCGCCGTCAAATTTTGGGAGCACTTCAAGCGAAAATCCCTCTCAATGTAGTCGGCTTGAGCAACTTGCTAAATACGCGCATCGGGACTGCGATTTTGACGGATTTGACTACAGTCGTACCCAGGCGCGACGGTGCCGGTGTGGAAGCGCTGCGATCGGCTTTGGTGCTGGGGGCGAACGCGCCGGAAGGCTTATCGGTATTGAGTTTTATTGAATCTTACCCAAGTTCGCGGGTAGTCGTGGATCTCGATCGAGCTTTCGCAGTTTTAAGCAATTTAAACGCAGGTTTTTGGCAAACTCAGAGGTTTATGGCAGCGATCGCACCTCAGTTAGCAGCCGCTAAACCCGCATTTAACCCGCCTTTCGACCCCACACAGCCCGGGCCGAATTCGGTGCGGGTAATGAAGCTAGATTTAAACGATAGCGCCCGCAATCGGCGCATTCCGGTGGATGTCTACTGGTCGAGAGCAGTGACGGCGGACAAACCGACGATCGTCTTTTCTCACGGTTTGGGATCGGTACGCACGGATTTGCGTTATTTAGCAGAGCATTTGGCGTCCTACGGCTATGTGGTAGCTGCTGTAGAACATCCGGGAAGCAACGAAACAAATACCAATGCTGCGATCGCGGGTAAGTCTCGGTTGTTAGCTTCTCAAGAATTTTTAGACCGTCCCAAAGATATCAGTTTTGTGCTGGATGAACTGGCAAAATTGAACCAAACTGATGATAACTTGCAGGGGAAAATTGCGATCGAGCGATCGATGATAATTGGCTATTCCTTCGGCGGCGCCACAGCCTTGTCCGTAGCGGGTGCGGAACTGCAATTGACCGGGCTCAAACAGCGCTGTCAGGGCGATTTAATCGGGTTTAGCTTGGGCGAAGGCATTCAGTGCGCGGCGGCCGGATTGCCCCAAGAACGGTATCAATTGCGGGATGTGAGGATAAAAAGGGCGATCGTCATGAATCCCACAACATCATTACTATTCGGAGAAACTGGCCTAAGTAAAATTAAGATTCCCACATTAATAGTAGCATCTTCAGCCGACAAAACAACACCAGCCTTAGTCGAACAAATTGCCGGCTTCCAAAAGATTACCGCTCCCAAATGGCTAGTCGGCTTTGTAGGAGGAACCCACTTAAGCGTCAAAGATCCGAGTACAACCTTAGACCAAGCTAACAGACCGAGCACAGTAATTACTGGCGACGAAGTTGTCGGCGACCAAGCTGCGAGCATACGCAATTATATTAAAGCTATCAGTCTAGCCACCGCAGCTCAACTAACGGCAGAAGCTGACAAATATGCAGTATTTCTCACCCCAGAATACGCACAATTCGCTTCGACAAATGCAATTCCGGTGCGCCTAGTGACAGAAATTTCCCCAGAAACTAATGCAGTCGTGCAAACTTTTATTCAGCAGAGTCATTAGTCATCAGTCATTAGTCATCAGTCATTAGTTATTAGTCAGCAGCGCGAGCTTAAGAGCTCGCGAACGTCATTAGTCATTCTGCTTGAGGAGGAAGAAAGCTCGAAATCTTGTCCCCCCCTTATTAAGGGGGGTTAGGGGGGATCAAAATATGTGCATCCTCACCAAAAATAATCGTGTTTGTAGTAAGGACTTTAGTCCTCTTCCAAGTCTGAGGACTAAAGTCCTCACTACAAACCTATTTTATAGCTGTAGTTCGAGCAGACACCATATTGTGACTTAGCAGCATTTCCTGTTGTATGGGCGCCCGCTTCGCCCAGCGGTTTATTTTTCTTGAGCGCTGATATTTTTGGTTCGCGCCAGGGCAAAATATAGAAAAGGACTTTTATAAACTCAACTCCCAAACTGCCATGCCAAAAAAAAATATTATCCCGATAGTGCTGCTATTTGTAGCGCTGTTTACCCTTTACGGTGACAGTTTAACTTTTCTCCCCAAACCTGTCAGAGATACCAGCTTGGCTAGTAGAAAGTTCTTCGTCAGTTTGTGGCCCTCATGGGTAAAGCCAAAAGAGGTAAACAAGCAAAGAGAGAAAGATATTGAGGACTTGCAAAAAAAACCTAGTCGATAGTTTTGACAGTTGACAGTTGATGGTTGACAGAAGTCTGATGGAAGTTGGAAGAAAAAGGAAGAACCAATTGACCGATTTTTGTCTGTTCAGTGTTGGTTTTATTTCTGCTGCTTGTCAGGTGCGTCGCTGTGAGATTTTCTGTCTTATTTAGGGATTTATCGCAGGCGACACACCCCACGACTATGGGTAAGGTGCGCACTGCGCACCCTACATAATTCGATTCTGCATCCAGGTCTGTTTTAGATTGGTTTTTCCATCTAAAATCTCAGATATAAAATCGATTATGCCTGCTTTTTCAACCAGCTAAACATAGCGCGCAAATCTTTACCAACTTCTTCAATCGGATGTTCTGCTTCCTGACGGCGCATGGAAGTAAAGCCCGGTTTGCCGGCTTGGTTTTCCAGCACGAATTCGCGCGCAAATTGACCGGATTGAATTTCGCTAAGAATTTTACGCATTTCGGCGCGGGTATCATCGGTGACGATGCGGGGGCCGCGAGTTAAGTCGCCGTATTCTGCGGTATTGGAGATGCTGTCGCGCATTTTGGCGAGGCCTCCTTCTACTACTAAGTCAACGATAAGTTTAACTTCGTGCAAACATTCAAAATAAGCTAATTCCGGTTGATATCCAGCGTTAACTAAGGTTTCAAATCCAGCTTTAATTAAGGCGCTCAAACCGCCGCACAAAACTACTTGTTCGCCAAAAAGGTCGGTTTCTGTTTCTTCGCGGAAAGTGGTTTCAAGGATGCCGGCTCTGGTGCCGCCGATACCTTTAGCATAGGCCATTGCCCGATCGCGCGCTTGGCCCGAAGCATCCTGATATACTGCAAACAAACTCGGAACACCTTCGCCTTGTTCGTAAGTCCGGCGCACCAAGTGTCCGGGGCCTTTGGGGGCTACCATTACTACGTCTACGTCGGCTGGAGGGACAACTTGGCCGAAGTGAATGTTAAAACCGTGAGCAAATGCTAAAACATTTCCTGCTGAAAGGTTAGGTTCGATTTGTTCTTTGTAAATAGTTTTTTGAACTTCATCGGGTAATAAAATCATGATGAAGTCAGCGGCTGCGGCTGCTTTGTCTACCGGGTGAACAGTTAAACCCGCATCGGTTGCTTTGGCGGCAGATTTACTACCGGGATACAAACCGACAATGACATTCATGCCGCTGTCTTTGAGGTTGAGGGCGTGGGCGTGTCCTTGGGAACCGTAGCCAATGATAGCAACTGTTTTGTTGGCTAAGAGGTCTAGGTTGGCGTCTTCGTTGTAATACATACGGGCCATGGTGCTTGTCTCCTGAGATGCAAATGGGGTGAGTGACTGCAAAACTCTCATTTTATCAAAGTGGGGTGCTTTTTTTGCAGAAATTTAGAGATTAAGATTTTATGGTGGGAAAATAAAGGGCGATTCCAGCCGACGATAGCTGCGCCGCGCGTACTGAATTTAGCAGGTTTTGCTGCAAGTCAAATATAATTGTCAATAGCGTGCTGTGCTTTTGAAAAAAACCTCACATCTTGTATCATTCTGAAGAACATGCTCTCCGGCTTGTTCCACAAAGAGTGAATTTTCTTGTGGAACAGGCTCTCCGGCCTGTTCCATAAAACCCAACAGACTAACTTTTTTTAAATGAAAATAAAAGCAATACATCATTTAGCGATTATTTGCTCGGATTACGAAAAGTCAAAGAAATTTTATGTAGAAGTCTTGGGATTTTCCATTATCAAAGAAACTTTCCGAAGCGAGAGGAATTCTTACA
Source organism: Microcoleus sp. PH2017_12_PCY_D_A (assembly GCF_020738565.1). Taxonomy (NCBI): domain Bacteria; kingdom Bacillati; phylum Cyanobacteriota; class Cyanophyceae; order Oscillatoriales; family Microcoleaceae; genus Microcoleus; species Microcoleus sp. PH2017_12_PCY_D_A. The sequence continues at coordinate 37,481 of NZ_JAEQCI010000010.1, forward strand.
AACTAGATTTGCAAGTCGGAAACGGCAGCACAATGATTGAACTGTTCTCATTTCCCCATCCTCCCAAAAGAGTTAACAATCCTGAAGCTTGCGGCTTGAGACATTTAGCTTTTGCAGTTGAGGACATAGAAGCATCCGTTGCTTACTTAAAATCCCAACAAGTAGAAGTAGAAGAAATTCGCCTTGACGAAATTACAGAAAAACGGTTTACATTTTTCAGAGATCCAGATAATTTACCCTTAGAAATTTATGAAATTTAGTTAACAGGACTTACAGCATATTCGGGTTTGGTACGGACACGGAATTGCCCAAGGAGTGTCAACTTAACGTCAAACCCTGAGTCCGGCAGTCCGGCAGGGGTTAAAACCCTAGTGGGCTTTCGGGTTAAGTTGACACTAATGGGATCTTGGAGTGTCCCTACGGAGGATATAGCTGGCCGGAAAGCCTGTTATTGATGATTTGACAGTGCCATGAAAGTAATCTAAAATCATCTGATTTTTATTCGATCTAATTCTGCTGCTAAATTTTCCACTAAATTATTTACTAACTGTAACTGGTACTGTTGAACATTCATATTTAGCGGCTCTTTGCTATCTTGAAAACAGATAACTTTGGCGGCGATTTCCTTGTAGTGTTGCAGCATTAAAAAAGTATCGATGCTGAAACCAATCAGATAGTTTTTAGCAGCCTCGCTGCAAATTTCCGTTACTTGATTGAGATAAGCTTCTGACGATTCAGGCGGCTTTTCATAGCCAGTTCTTTTCTTCAAAATGTAGCTGGCACCGCCGACTACTGCTGCTCCCATCGGGCCGCCCAACAGCCAACCTAAGCCAGTCGCGATCGCCACTGGAGTCACTTCGCTGTCGATCGATTTTTTGGCCGGAGCTGGCGGCGGCTCTGGTAAAGCGATTTGCGGGGATGGGGGAAAGGAGGTCAAAAGGGCGATCGGCTGTTCTCGATCGAAGAACTCGCAAGCTTTATTTACCCATTCTGCGATGGTTTCCTGCTGCTTCAGCACATCTCGCTCAAATTTTGTCTTCCACGCATCAAAAGTTCCTTGCTGAAGCGACAGCGCCATTTCCGATTGATAGAGCCGCAAAAGTGTGGGCTGGTAAAGCCAAATTTCAAAATCGGAAACGCTGGCTTGAAAGCCTTTTAAAATTAGTTTTTCAGCTTTTTGTTTAATTTCAATTCGGTCTTTTTGCTTTTGTTGAGCTGCCGCTATTTCGGCGGCGACAGTTTCCGATTTGGCTCGCAGAGATTGGCAAATCTTAGTAGCTATGGCTTCAATTCTGGGCAACTTTACTGCTAGTTGTTCCTGTTGACTTGCGACAATACTTTGCAAAGCCGATTCAAACGCGGCAATTCCAGTAGTTTGTGCCGCAGCCACATCTCCTTTCAGCCTCGCCCGCAAAGCGGGTAAAGCATCGACGCGGTAGATATTGCTGATGTTGTTCGGCAAGTTGGAGCGAAAACTTTCGGCAACAAACAACAACCGATTGTATACTTGTTTTTGGTCGTCTGGTTCGAGTAGATTGAGAAAGTTGGCAACAAAGACAACTGTGTTAATTTGGCGATCGCTCAACCAATCTCTCAGGTGCTCCCGTTCGCCCAGAGTCATCAATTTGCGAGCGTCTAAAACCTGCACCACTAAATCAGCCGAGAGCAATTTATCCCGAACTAAGTTATCCTGTTCTTGGCGATCGTTAGTTCCGGGCAAATCCAGCAATTCCACGCCGGTTTTCAGGAATGGGTGAGGACAGTAAACATTCACGGCTGCGACATCATCGCGCATCTGTCGGTTGTCGTCGAGGATGGCGTAGCGTTTCAACACGTCAGTCCCGGCTTCGCTGACTTCTGTGCCGTCTTTGAGGGTGATTTTTGCGTGCAATTCGTCGCCGTAGTTGACATAAATGGCAGCACCTGTAGTGGGCACAAGGTCGATCGGCAAAGCACGATTTCCAAGCAAAGCATTCAACAAAGTTGACTTACCGTAATTAAACGGGCCGAAGACAGCGATTTGAAAAGTTGGTTTCGCAAGATAGTCGCAAATTGAAGTTGTATCTCGGTAAAGTTGGGAGTTTTTATCTAGTTCGAGGATGCCCAGTGCTGATTTGAGATGGTTAGTTAGATTTTGATAAGTTTCGGGTTGTTGCATATTTAAGATTATCTCATTGTTGGGAAGTAGGGTGCGCAATGCGCACCGGTGCGCAATGCGCACCCTACATAATTAGGTTTTGCATCCAGGATTTAAGTGCTTGAGATTATCTATCAGGTTTTGATAAGTTTCTGTTTGTTGCATATTTAAAATTACCTCATTCTTGAGAAGTAGGGTGCGCAATGCACACCCTACATAATTAGGTTTTGCATCCAGGATTTAAGTGCTTGAGATTATCTATCAGTTGAGAAGTAGAGAAGTAGGGTGCGCAATGCGCACTTTTCCAAATCCTAGGTACGTAGTTGCGCTTCAGCGCTCTTTGTTATATATATAAAGAGCGCTGAAGCGCAACTACGTACCTTAGAGCTTCATTTAGCGGATGCTAAGAAACCTTGATATACTGATTCTATACTCTGCGCCTGAGCAGAAACATCAGCCTCCAACTTTTCCAAGCGCTGCGATTCAGCCTGACAATTGATCTCCCGAGATTGCTTTTGTTCCAACAAATTATCCAACTCAGCTTTCCGAGACTTAATATCATCATTCATGCGATCGCCCACTTCGCGCCCGTAAACATCAAAACACTCTTTCACAGCATCGTGAATCGGCTGCCACTGCTCCTGAGCCACCTGCGGCAGATACTTCACCAACTCTTTTTTCGCCGCTTTCACCAACTGTTTGTGAGCTCCGTCTGCTTGCAAAACCCCAACACCCATCCCCAACAAAGCCAAGTACAGCGGCCCCAAAACAATCCCCGTAAAACTCGCAAAAATCGTACTGACGCCCAATACAGTAATTAAATTGAGCAGGATATTTTTCCAGTCAAAACCCGCTCCCGCCATTGCTACACCTGCCAGGTTTCCTGTTGTTAGCGAAAACAATCCCATCGCCCATTTTGCCCAAGCAGGCGAGTTATCTTCGTTTGAGTTGCTGACTGCGTGCGGGATTGTTTTCCCGGTCAATTTTTCAGTAATTTTTTCCGTCACTTTTGTGTAAGATGCTCCGTAATTGGCTGCACTTTGCGACAACTGCGAAAATGCTGAATTCATCTCTTGTTCGGCCGTGAGAGTCCAAGCTGCTAGTTTGTCGTTGATGTACTGCTCGAAGGCTCGTCTGAGCGATGCTTCAAAGGCTTCTCGCTTGTCTTGGCTGAAGAAATCCAGAAATCTCAGTTCGGGTTGATACCGCAAAAAGTCTGTTTCAAAGGTATTTTCTAAGTTGAGAACGTAGGCGCGGAACGAATCTGCGATCGCCCGCGATTTACTATCTCTAACTCGGGTAATTTCTCGTTGAAATTCATCGCGAATCTGACTCAGTTTATTAAACTCCGGCTCAACTGAATTAATCTTGTCCTTCAACTCATTGACATCGCGATCGAGCAATGGTAGACGGCGGCCGACAGCTTCGCGGACGCGAGCAGAAATTTGACGCGCCAAAGTCCTCGCCGGACGCAATTGGGAAATCGCTCTTTCCTGGGTCAAAAACGTATTCAGTGACGCCATAAACTCAGGAAAACCAGTTCCGGCTAAATCTGCATCGGGGTTTTTTACCCGCAATCTGAGTGCCTTAATTGAGGTAATTGCAAATACCCGCTCGTCGTAAATGTCGTGTCCTTCTGTTAAACAATATTCAGCCAAATTAGCTTTGAAAACCCGCCCCAATTTCTCTTCTGCTTCTGCCATTTCTTCAGGATCGTCCGGGTCAATCAAACTTTCCCGCACTTGATCCCAAGCATTGATCAGAAAGAAAATGCTTAATCCGCGACCTTTGATATAATTTTCTAGATAACGTCTTTCACCCATTGTACAAGGCTGAGTTGCCCTGAGTACAAACAAAATAGCGTGACAGTTGTTGATGTAACCGAGAGATAATTCGTTGCGCGATTCTGTATCGTTGAGTCCGGGACTGTCTACTATTTCTATGCCTTTTTCTAGCAAAGGTAAGGGATATTCTACTACGGCGCAGTCGATATCTGGAAATGCTGGTTTCTGTTCTGATTCTAGGCGTTTTGCTTCAGCGGGGTCGATTGTGTAGTCTTGTTTGAAACTTTTAAAATCGAGTTGTTTGGGGCTTTTGCCGTCGTTGAAATATACGGTGACTTTTTTTTCGGGGCCGTAGCGCAAAATTGTCAGCAAAGCAGTACAGGGATTGACATCGCTGGGAAGCAAGTTTTCGCCGATTAAGGCATTTAGAAAAGTGCTTTTGCCACGTTTCATGTCGCCTAATACGAGGAGCCGAAATACTCCTTGGCGCAAGTTTTTGCTGGCGAGATTGATGTCGGCGCTGTCTGTTTCTAAACCGAGTTTTCCTGATGCTTCGATTCCGGCTAATTCCGATCGCTCTATGGCTGTGACGATGTTGCTCAGGCGATCGGCAATTTCTCGGCGCACGGCGGATACTCGCTCTAAATCGTTGAGAAAGCTGCTAGTTTCTACTTTGAGGTTCATGGTTGTTTTCTGATTGTTTACTACTGGGGTATTTCAAAACAAAATAATTTCGTCATGGTGTTTGTGCAAAAAGTTATTTATTCGCTATTCCTCGCGAACAATGTGCAGTACAGACCTGAAATGACTACAATAGCCTGTTAGTTAATTCTTGGGATTCTTATCTTGAAAAAGTATTTTGTAACCAATGAAAGCAATTGCTCCCACCATCACCGCAGTTCCTAGCCAAGATGCAACACGCAGGGCAACCAGCGCTACAATTGCCAGACCTGTAAATTGACTGATTGCTATGATTTTTCGGCGCCATAGTTGCAGTTTGCTTTGAGTATTGTTGTCTGGTTCTTCGTACTTTCTCGTTATATTCTCTGGTACCGATCGTTCGATTTCCGATTCTAGTTCGCGGAGTCGAAGTTCTTGTTCTCGCTTCCGAAGTTGTTGTTCTTTATGTCGGAGTTCTCTGGCTTTTTCATCGGGATCGTTCATAGGTTTGACCTTTTTTTATGTGGAAATATGTGTTGTTTATTGTCAATATTGCACAGTCATAAGTTCTCTACGACTGTAACTCACATTGTCAGCGGTGTCGAGAAATGTTAAGAAATGTCAAAAAGGGCGATCGCCTTTTTCGACCGATCGCCCAAACGCAGTGCTGCGAAATCAATATCCTTCCGGGCCGATGGTAGTGCGATCGCACTCCGCGTCGGACAAATCAACCAAACGCGCCCGAAATAAGTTGCAGCCAGCTAATTGAGCTTTGGTTAACTTTGCTTTCTCCAAATTAGTCCGGCTCAAATCAGCATATCTCAAATCGGCATTGCTCAAATCTGCATTGTACAAATCCGCACCTTGTAAATTAGCTTTCCGCAAATTAGCACCTTGCAAATTGGCGTGGCGCAAATTGGCTCTAGATAAATTAGCTTTCTCCAAATTAGCTTCCGACAAGTTGGCTTGATAAAGTTGAATGTCGCCCAATTCAGCATCTTGTAACTGTGTTTTGTAAAGATTGGCTTGAGTCAGATTTCCGTAGGGCAAATAAGCTCGCGTCAGCACGCTACCAGAAAGGTTTATTTCTGGCAAATCTGCTTGAAACAAGTTATCTCCACTTAAGTCAACGGCGTTAAAGTTTCGCTGGCCTTCAGAATACTGAGCGAGCAATTCCTCAGCGCTTAGCTTTTGCATTTTCACCCCTTAATGACGACAGCTTTTGCAGCCAATCCATAACGATAATTGATGGTTATTATTCTGCGTATTTATACCTAGGCATTCTCTTATGTTAAGCTTGTGTAACAACGATCGTATTTTTTCTAAGATTTTTTTTATATTTGTAAATTTCTGCCTTCCTCGACCATGCTTGCCGTCAGTAATGTCAAGATCGATAAACAAACCAAAGCTGATCCTCTACTGAAATATGCCAGAACTTCCTCCCTCCATTGCACAGCACTACCACGAACGGACGAAATACGATCCCGAAACCCTTGCGGCCAAAAGCAGACAGCTAGATTGGACAGAGCAACCAGTTCCGTTCAAAGAATATAAAATTGGCGCGTATTTTGACCTCAAGCCTTATCTAAAAGACCCCTCAGACGATCCAAATGCCTCGGATGATGCCGGTTGGTGGCACCGCTTGTCTAGCTTGTTGCTGTGTAGCTACGGGCTGACGGCAAAGGTGCAGACGGTAGATGACAGCTACCTGTATTTGCGATCGGCACCGTCGGCGGGCGGGCTCTACCCTGCTGAGGTTTATTTAATCTCTCGCGGTACGCCGCATTTGCCTGCCGGACTCTACAACTATCAGTGCAGAAGTCATTCGCTGGTTCATTTTTGGGACAGCGAAGTTTGGCCTGCGCTGCAAGCGGCTTGTTTCGGATCGCCGGTGTTAGAAAATACCCAATTGGCGATCGCCGTTACGACTGTTTTCTTCCGTTCTTCTTGGCGTTACGAAGACCGAGCTTATCGGCGAATCTTCCTAGATACTGGTCATTTATTGAGCAATATCGAGTTAGCTTGCGCCGTCAACGATTACCGACCTCACCTGATTGGAGGATTCGCAGACGAAGCTATCAATCAATTACTGTACATCGACTCAGAGCAAGAAGGAGCGATCTGTTTAATAGGTTTAGCCGACTTGCTAGACATCGACCAAAATTTGCCAAAGTTTAAAACAGCTTTGCCCGGAAAAACGACGACAGATTACCCGAAGATTTCCGAAGGTCAACTTTTAGAATACCTCCACAAAGCGACACAGTTAGAATCAGATACCACTGGAGCAGATAGCTGGAAACTTGATGAAAGTGAAGGAGATTTAGAGGACAAATATAACTTTCCATTTTGCACTAAAGTTTCGACTGTCACGCCTTCGATTCCTTGGGGAGTGAATCTGGAAGATTTAGAAAATACGATGCTCAAGAGGCGTTCTACCCGTGCTTATACAGGTGCTTCTTTGAGCTTGGGGGAACTGCTAGCGATGCTCGACTTTACTTATCAGTCGCAGCACTATATCGACCAAGGATTAGACGGTTATCCAGACTATTTCGATCTGAGTTCGATCGAGACTTTTATTGCGGTTTCGGGAGTGAATGGGTTAGAAGAAGGTTGTTATTATTACGCTCCGAAAGCTCAAGAATTGCGGCAAATTCGGTTCAAAAATTTCCGCAGGGAGCTGCACTATTTGTGTTTGGGGCAAGATTTGGGCAGAGATGCGGGGGCGCTGCTGTTTCACACGGCGGATTTGAATAGGGCTGTAGCTAAATATGGCGATCGCGCTTACCGATATTTGCACATGGATGCGGGTCATTTGGGCCAGAGGTTGAATTTAGCAGCGATTCAACTGCGTTTGGGTGTCAGCGGTATTGCGGGCTTTTTTGACGATCGCGTGAATGATGTCCTCGGTATTCCTGCGAGTGAGGCTGTGCTTTATATTACAACACTGGGCAGACCGCGATCGTGAGGATCAGTTAGTAGTTATTTGTTAGTTGTTAGTAGTATTGCTTAACTAAGCCCGGGCGCATCTAAATTTTACAGTCAAGTTTGATGAAATTCTTGTGGGGTGGGCCTAAAAGCCCGCCCGAAAAATACAACTTAGATTCGGGAAATCTTACCTACTTAATTTACTGTTTTACCATTTAGGATTAAGACCAAAAATTGTTTGATGTACTATTTACACTGGTAAGGTGCGCACTGCGCACCCTACAGAAGCTATTCATTACTCCAATCCTCGGACTTTTAGGTAGAAGTCGCTCTTAAACTGTCAATTATCAACTGTTGAACATCCCTATTTTCCAATACAAAACCTGCTAAATATTCTATCCAGCACTGATTCCGTCACTTCTTCGCCCGTAACTTCCCCCAATGCTTGAATTGCGCCGCGCAAATCTATTGTCCAAAAATCTAAAGGCAATTTGTTACTAATAGTTTCTGTGCATTGTTCTAGAGAAATTTTGCCTCTGGTTAAGGCTGCTGCTTGCCGCTGATTGATTGCTAAGTCTGAGTCTGCTGCTTGCAAATTTCCGCCGCTGACGGCATCTAAAATTGCTGTTTCTAAGTCTTCTATGCCTCGCTCTAGGGCTGCGGCTGCGGTGACTATTGGGTGATTTTCAGAGGTAAAAGGTAATTCGGGGATTGTTTTTACTAGGTCGATTTTGTTGATAATTATAATTAGCTGGCGGTGTTTTACTTGTTCGTAAATTTCCCAGTCGCCTGCTGTCCAACCAGATTCTGCGTCAATTGTCAACAAGACTAAATCGGCTTGTTTGGCTGCGGCGCGCGATCGCTCTACGCCGATTTTTTCTACCTTGTCTTCCGTTTCCCGAATGCCGGCTGTATCGAGTACCTGCACCGGAATGCCGCCCACAACTAGCTGCGACTCTACCACATCCCGCGTCGTTCCGGGCAAATCTGTGACGATCGCCCGATCGCTCTTACTCCACGCATTCAACAAACTCGACTTTCCCACATTCGGGCGTCCGACAATTGCCACTTTCAAACCGCTTCTCAACAATTCACCGCGATCGGCCGTTGCTAAGATTGTTGACAATTCGTCTAAAATATGGTTTATTTCCAAACAAATTTTAGCTTCATCTAAAGGCGGCAAATCTTCCTCAAAATCAATTCTCGCCTCAATTTCTGCCAACACATCCAAACAAATTGCTCTTAATTTGCGAATCGGCTGGGCTAATTTTCCCTGCAAACCGGCCAAAGCACTTTGCGCGGCTGCGGGGGATTGAGCTCCCACCAAATCTGCAATGCTTTCAGCTTGAGTTAAATCGAGTCTCCCGTTCAAAAAAGCCCTGAGCGAAAACTCTCCCGGCTGCGCCAATCTCGCCCCATTTTCCAAACATAACTGCAACACTTGCTGCACCGCCATAATGCCGCCGTGACAGTGAAATTCCACCACATCTTCGCGGGTGAAAGAACGGGGCGCTTTCATGATTAACAGCAAAGCTTCATCGACTAATTCTTGAGTTTTGGGGCGGCGGATGTGGCCGTAAATAATGCGGTGAGATTCCCAAATTTGCCCTCCTGGAGCGCGAAACAGGGTTTCGGCAATTTTTAAGGCTGCGGCACCGGAAACTCGCACAATGCCGACGCTGCCTTGTTGGGGAACGATCGCAGTGGCGATCGCTGCGATCGTTCCTCCTTTTGTTAGTGATTCAGACATTTTTATGATTCACACATTCAAAAGTTATACGGATTTGATGGACAAAATAAACAATTTCAGCGAGTTTTTGCCAATATATTAAAAGATAGCGGTGGGCGCCGGAGCTGCGATCGCCAATCCGTTAGCGTTAGCTTTCGCGATCGGTACGGAAAGCTTGCAGCTATTCGATCGCCCCTTTGACCCATTCACGACGCGATCGAACTTAAAAAATTAGTCTGCCAAATCTTTTGGCTATCATGATTGTATGCGATAATCGAACATTAACAGGGTAGAGGGCAGAGCATGATTGGTCAACTTCTCGACAGACGTTACCGCATCATTAAAGTCACAGACTCAAGTGAAGTGGGAAAAACTTATATAGCAGCAGATACTCACCGTCCTGGCTATCCCCAATGCACGGTTAGAGAAATGCGGCTCCTCGGCACCAGTTCGCAAACTCCAGAATTAGTCAAAATTATATTTCAAAGAAATGCAGAAATAATAGAAAAATTGGGTAAACACGACAAAATCCCCGAATTATTGGCGTATTTTGAGGAAAACCAAAGTTTATACTTAATAGAAGAATTTATTGCCGGTCAACCTTTAAGCCAAGAACTCATACCGGGCGAACCTTGGGTTCAAGACCAAGTAATTGCTTTGCTATCATCCATATTAGAAGTTTTGGTGTTTATACACTCCAACGGTTTCATTCACCGCAGAATTCAACCAGACAGAGTGATCCGGCGCGAGTCAGACGGCTTATTTGTGTTGATTGACTTTAGCTTAGACAAAGAAATTAACCCGGAACTGGCTAATTGTGATTTGTTGGCGCAAACCTCCCCGAACTCTGTTAAATCGCCTTTGGGAAAAAAACCGGAGTTGGCGGCACAGGAATTATACGTGCCGATCGAGCAATCCATCGGCAACCCCCGCTACAATAGCGACATTTACGCTCTAGGTACGATCGCCCAGCTTGCGGTAACGGGACTATCGCCCGAGAAACTGAGTGCGTTACAAAACAAAGGCGACATTTCCTGGCGCGATCGGGCGACTTGTTCGGCAGGCCTAGCAGATATTATCGATGGAATGGTGCGCTCCGACTGCGAGGAACGCTATCAGGAAGCCGCCGAAGTTTTGGCAGACCTCCAAAAAATCGCTGTAAAATGGGAGGCTGGGCGATCGCCAGCCACCATCATAACCGACACGATAAGTCAATTGCAGCCGAAACAGCGCCCAACCAGACTGTTGCTGTTCGCTGCGATAGCCGCAGCTTCGATCTTGACAGCACTGATAATTTATTTTTGGCACAGTCAAAGTCCGGCGAGAGCAAAAGAATTGTTCGCCCGCGGTGTTGTGAAGGCGCAGCAAGGTGACAAAACAGGCGCGATCGCCGATTATACCCAAGCGATCGCCCTGAATGCCAGCGATGCCGAAACTTTCTACAAGCGGGCTAACGCTCGCTACGACATGGGAGCCACCGAGCAAGCAATTGCCGATTACACCCAAGCACTTAAAGTCAATCCCAGCCACGCCAAAGCCATCTACAATCGAGCTCTGGCCCGCCGCGACACCGGCGACAAGCGGGGGGCTGTGGAAGATTTTACCCAAGTATTGCGGCTCAATCCTAACAACGGTGACATATATTATCAGCGGGGTTTAGCCTATTACGATTTGGCCGACTACCGCGCGGCAATTGAAGACTACACTCAAGCAATTCGGCTCAATCCCAACGATGCTACAGCATACAGCAATCGGGGTTTAGCTCGATCGGCCAACGGCGACAAAACTGGAGCAATGGCAGATTTTACCCAAGCGATTCAAATTAGCCCCAAGGAAGCTGGAGTTTACTACAGTCGCGGTCGATCGCGCTTCAATCTAGCAGATTATCAAGGAGCTATGGAAGATTACAGTAGGGCGATCGAATTGGAACCGAACCAAGCTGATGCTTATACCAATCGGTGCAGCGCTTACTTAAATTTAGCAACCTACGACAAAGCCATTGAAGATTGCAGCCGAGCAATTCGCCTCGATCCCAAAGATGAAGCAGCTTACAACAACCGCTGCATTGCTCATCTGAATTTAAAGCAATTTCAAAAAGCCAGCGAAGATTGCAGTTTGACGATCGGACTAAACAGCAACAATCCCAAAGCATACAGCAATCGAGGATTAGCTCGATCGGCTTCAGGAGACAAGCAGGGGGCTGTCGAAGATTTCACTCAAGCAATTAAGCTCAATCCCAGCGATGCAGTAGCTTACAGCAATCGCGGTACTATTTACTCAGAACTAAAAAATTACCCTTTAGCGGTTGAGGATTTCGCTCAGTCGCTACGGCTCAACCCCAACAATGCTAGCGCTTTTTACAGCCGAGGTCTCGTCCGCCGCCAACTTAAAGATCGGGCTGGGGCGATCGAGGATTTTCAGAAAGCTGCAACACTGTTTCTAGAACAAGGAAGAGCCGATGGTTTTCAAAACGCACAAGCACAGATCAAAGATTCTAAATAAACTATTAGTCATTAGTCATTAGTCAGTAGTCATTAGTCAGTAGTCATTAGTCAGTAGTCATTATTAGTGATTAGGGCTGATTCATTCTCTCAAAGCCCCAGTCCGACAGTCCGACAGTCCTAAGCGAGGTTGAAACCCCTGTCTCAAAGCTAAAATCCTCTTGCAGGGGACTATAAATGACTCTTTCAGTCGTCTTCAGACGACTTGTGCTATGAGACAGGGACTTTAGTCCCTGGCGGACTGTCGGGAGAATGAAACAGCCCTGATTAGTGATTAGTAGTAATTGCCAACTATCAACTATCAACTATCAACTATCAACTATCAACTATCAACTATCAACTATCAACTATCAACTATCAACTATCAACTATCAACTGCCAACTGCCAACTGCCAACTATCAACTATCAACTATCAACTATCAACTGCCAACTGCCAACTGCCAACTGCCAACTGCCATTAGCAAAAATGAAAAATCAAGAAGGAAAAAGGAAACAGCCAAAATCACAAATCACAAATTACCCATTACCAACTCCCCCTTCCCAGTTACCAATTCGCAATAACCAATTACCCATTACCCATTACCACTTCTCAAATTCCAATATGAACATGGTTGGTCAACTTTTAGACAGGCGTTATCGCGTAGTGCAAATCCTCAGCTCGGGAGCCTTCGGACAAACTTATTTAGCAGTCGATACTCGCCGCCCCGGCCACCCTCAATGTGTAGTCAAACAACTGCGCCCTCCCAGCAACACTTCCACAGTTCTCAAAACAGCTTACAGATTATTTAAACAAGAAGCAGAAATATTAGAAAAACTGGGAAAACACGATCAAATTCCATTTTTACTCGCTTATTTTGAAGAAAGCAATCAATTCTACCTCGTCGAAGAATTTGTCCCAGGCCACGCCCTCAATCGGGAAATTGTGGCCGGTCAACCTTGGCGCGAAGAAAGAGTGCTGGATCTGTTGGAAGAAGTGTTAAAAGTTCTCGCCTTCGTACACTCTCAGGGAGTGATTCACCGCGATGTTAATCCCTCCAACTTAATCCGCCGCAAACCAGACGGCAAATTAGTTTTAATTGACTTCGGCTCGGTTAAAGAAGTTACCAATCACGTCAGCGAGTACGATACAGAATTTCCGCGCACCATTGCGACGGGAACTCCGGCTTATATGCCGATCGAACAATTTCAAGGCAACCCGCAATTTAGCAGCGATCTATATGCAGTGGGGATGATGGCCATCCAAGCTATCACTGGTTTGCCCGGTACGGATTTGCCAAAATTGCAAGATCCGAGTCCTTCTCACACCGGGGAAATTGTTTGGCGAAACCGAGCTCAATGTTCTCCAACACTGGCAAATATAATTGACAAAATGGTCTGCCACCAATTTAGCAAACGCTATCCATCGGCTGAGGAAGTTTTGGCCGCTCTCAGCAAGCTGAGACACCGCCAAGATCATGGAAATACGGCTCAAAATAAAAATATTTCTCCGGCGAGCTTACTGTCTTCTGATACTTTTTCTTCACGTTTGGGAAATCGGTTTTGGTGGCTGATATTCGCTGGATGCGGGGCAATTGCTATGGTATTTCTGTTTAATTATTGCAGCCGCCCGAATCCGATCAAAGCCAAGGAATATTACGAAAAGGGAGTAGCAAAGTCTCGCGATCGAGATGCGGCAGCAGCTTTGCAGGCTTTCGATAAATCAATTCAATTAAATCCTAACAATGGTGAGAGTTTTTATCAGCGGGGTAATGCTAATTATGATTTAAAAAAATATCAAGAAGCAATGGCCGATTATTCTCAGGCGATCGATCTCAATCCTCAATATTTTAAGGCTTATTTTAACCGGGGGCTGGCCCGTCGCGATTTCAACGACAAGCGCGGAGCAATTGAGGATTTCACTCAGGTTTTGAAGCTCCAGCCCAACGATGTTAATGCCTATTATGAAAGAGGAGTTACTTATTTAGAAATGCAAGATTACAAGACGGCAATTGGGGACTTTAATGAAGTAATTCGATTGCAGCCGGACATGGTTAAAGCTTATCATTCGCGGGGGGTTGCTCGCGCTGGAAGTAGCGATTTGCAGGGGGCGATTGGAGATTATACTGAGGCAATTAAGTTCGATGCTCAGAATGTGGATGCTTTCTACAGTCGGGGGAGAGCTCGCTTTCACCTAGGAGATTATCAGGGAGCATTGGCGGATTATACTCAGGTAATTGCGATCGATCCCAAGAGTGGAGATGCTTACGCGAATCGTTGCAGCACGCAGTTGAATTTAGGAGCTCATCAAGCCGCAATTGACGATTGCACTCAGGCAATTGCCCTCAGCGATGAAGATGGGGTTCCCTATAACAATCGCTGTATTGCTTATTTAAATTTGAAGGATTACCCGAAAGCAATTGCCGATTGCACTCAAGCGACAACACTAAATCCCAAGGATTATAATGCTTTCAGCAATCGCGGTTTAGCTCGCAACGCAGGGGGGGATACACAGGGGGCGATCGCCGATTTTACCGCCGCAATCGGGCTCAATCCCAACGATGCGGAAGCTTACGCCAATCGAGCCAAGGTTTACCAGCAGTTAAATAATTCCAATAGTGCGATCGCCGATTACGTACAAGCCCTTCGCATCAATCCGAATTATGCTGGTGCGTACTACGGTAGAGGCATGGTTAGGCGCTCCTTAGGAGACAAAGCAGGAGCAATTAGCGACTTAGAAAAAGCGGGAAAAATCTTTCTCGATCAAGGACTTACCGGCGGTTACAAAGACGCACAATTTGAGATTGACAAACTCAAATAATTATTCGTAGGGTGCGCACTGCGCACCTTACAAAATTACTATTCGTAGGGTGCGCACTGCGCACCTTACAAAATTACTATTCGTAGGGTGCGCACTGCGCACCTTACAAAATTACCATTAAGAGTCTTGAATTCGCTCAACCAAATCATAAAAAGGCTGCCAATTATCCTCAAGGGCGATCGGTTCCCAAACAGCCTCAATCGTCGGCCTCAACAGAGATTGTTCGGGATTGTGCTGGCGCAACCTCTGGGCCATCTTATCCATATCATCCACCGACAAACTTTGCAAAACGTGACAATAAAACTCGCGCCAAGGTGCTAACAACTCCGCAGGTTCCGCCTCGCTAAAAATTTGATTGACATCATCTCGCCAAGTGCGATTAAACTGTCTTCGCAATTGAAAAAAGAAATCATGATAATCAACTTGAGACTCCGCCAGCATCTTAATTGTCAGCTTCAAAAGCTCATCACCATCAGCCTCAGGCAAATCCTCAAATCCCAATCTCTTCAGCATCAACTGTCGGTAAGCAGTATTATAATACTCACCAAACTTAGCCAAAGCAGCATCCATATCAGCTTGAGGAATAGCCGCTGCTAGCGGTTGCTGAAGCTTCTCCAAATTCCCGTGACAAATAAACGGTTGATTGCCGTAAGCATAAAGACCATAATAGTCAAAATAAGCCGCTGTGAATTTCGGATTATAAGTTGGAATAAAAGCAAAAGGCCCGTAATCAAAACTTTCACCAGTAATCGACATATTATCAGTATTCAGCACCGCGTGGCAAAAACCTGCCGCCATCCACTGAGCCACCAATTCAGCTACACGCTTGACTAAATCTGCATAAAACAGCGCATATTTTTCTTCCGGTGAAACACCTGAACTGCTAGCTTCCAGATGAATTTCAGGATAGTAATATTCAATGACAAAATCTAAAAGTTTTTTAATTAAGTCCGGGCGGCGGATATAATTTAGCCTTTCAAAAGTGCCAAAGCGGATGTGAGAATGGCTAAAACGCACCATTACAGACGATCGCGTCGGAGAAGGTTCATCGCCCCGCCACAAACCCTCGCCCGTTTCCACTAAACTAAAACAGCGGGAAGTATTCACCCCCAATCGGTGCAAAGCTTCGGCGGCCAAAACTTCGCGGACTCCACCTTTGAGAGTGAGTCTACCATCAGCGCTGCGCGAGTAGGGAGTGCGGCCGGAACCTTTAGTGCCGAAGTCGTAAAGTCTGCCATCAGTACCGCGAACTTGGCCGTACAAAAAGCCTCTACCGTCGCCTAAATTCGGGTTGTATTCGTTGAATTGATAGCCGTGGTAGCGGAGTGCGAGAAAGGGACGCACGCAGTGAAATTTACCGAAGGCTTGAATGAAATCTTCGTCGGTTACTTGGGCGGGATCTAAGCCCAATGTCGGCAATAATCGATCGTTGCGGAAGCGGAGGATGTGCTGCGGAAAATCGGCCGCCGGGACTTCATCGAAGTAGTCGCCGCCGAGGGATTCGAGGGCGGGTTCGTAGTTGAGGGAAAGCAAGGGGTTTGACATTTGTCTATTTTATGTTGAAATTGGCGATCGATCTAAATATTTTAAATGGTTTTGGTTATATATATGCGTAAGGTGCGCATTGCGCACCCTACAGTTTATCATTTCCAGGCTCTGCCTCCTATTTACACTGCAACCAAAGTAGGCTCTAAAGTTGCCACTAATTTCAGATTGTACTCATCCTCAAAACACGGCTTTTTATAATCTAAACTCCACAGTTCCAAAGCACAATCGTCACCGGGATTGAGCGGTTGCAGCCGCAAGTGAAACTCTCTAACTTCCGGGCGGTGTTCGCATTTTAAATCAGCAATCGCGCCAATCTGCCGCCTGTCCAAAGCCACAGCCAGCCGCAGAAATGGATGCAATTTACTAACAATTTCCCGGTATTTTTTCGGAAGAATTAGAAAATTGTCGTGTTTCTTTTTCGGAGGATTCTTCCGGTGATAGCGAGCTAAATTAGCAATTACTTCAATCTCAGTTTCAGTGTATCCCAATAACTCACCATTGCGAATTAAATAGTAAGAATGCTTGTGGTGCGCCGAATGGCTGACGTACAAACCGCTGTTGTGCAGAATCGATGCCGCCCACAACAACTCGCGTTCTTCGCTGCCCCAATTGTGCAGAATTCCTTGGGTTTGGTCGAACAAATTTAGCGCAAATTCTGCGGTTCTTTCGCTTTGTTCTAAGTTTACTTGATATTTTTCTGCCATGTGCAGAACGCTGCGCTGGCGGATTGAACCTTGATAGCGCAAGCGGTTTTCAATCAAACCCCGACTTAGCATCCAGTCAACAATGACGCCTTCTCTTAAAGATCGATCGCACACCGTGAGGGATTCCATTCCTAATAGTGCCATCGCTTCCTGCAAAATCAACGCCCCGGGGAGAATAATTTCCGCCCGCTTGTCCGACATTCCCGGGATAGCCAATCTTTCGGCATAGGAAAGTTTGCGAAAACGATTGACTAAATCGCGCAAATCTTTTAAACTTAGCTGATATCCAGCCAGCGGACTGGGAACTGTTCCCAACTTTTCGCGAGCGTTGATTGCAGCCAGTGTTTCGATGGTTCCCGCAGTGCCGATCAAGCGCAGGTGTTCGCCTATCTTGAATTGCGATCGCAATTCGTCGATCGGTCTTTCCAGCGCAATCCGAATATAAGCTTGCAAATAGGCAAACTCCTCCCGGCTAATCGGGTCAGTTTTGACAAATTCTCCTGTTAAGCGCACAGCACCAATTTTGGTACTGGTGAGACAGCGCGGTTCAGAACTATCTCCTAAAATTAACTCAGTAGAACCGCCGCCAATATCAATAATCACCTGGGATTGATTGTTGAATTCCATTCCCGAAAGTACGCCGAGATAAATCCTCCGCGCTTCTTCTTGTCCGGAAATTAAGCTAACATTCAGGTCTAATTCGTCAGCAACTTGTTTGAGAAAATCCCGCCCGTTAGGCGCTTCTCGAACCGCACTGGTAGCTACAGCGATAACTTGTTCTGCATTGAAAGTTTTAGCAATATCTTGAAAACGGCGCAAAGTGGCGATCGCCCTTTGCATAACCTCAGACTTCAAACACCCTGTCTTAGCCTCGCAATCGCCCAACCTAACCGTATCTTTTTCTCTAGCAATAATCGCAAACGCAGGCAATTTCGGATCGATCCGCGCCACCACCATGTGAAACGAGTTAGTACCCATATCAATAGCAGCAATAATGCGATTTGACTCCGCAGCAGCAAGTGAATTAACCATTGGAGTGTATCGGGGTTGACAGATATTTATGATTATTTCACGAATCCAGTGAGGCATCCTATTAAATTAGCAAAAATCGGGAATTAGTTACTGGACAAGACTTTTACCTGTTTTCAATTCCGGCCCAAGTGCGATCGATCGCAGAAATAGTAGGTGATTTTGCCTAAAATTTGATATAATTTGATGCTAAAAATCTAAAATCTAAAATTGAAATGCTTACCGAGCCCGATCGCCCAACCGAATCCACATTGCTAACCGTCGTCAGGCTTTTGAGATGGGACAAACCAGCAGGGCGACTAATTTTAATGCTTCCAGCCCTGTGGGCCGTGTTTTTAGCAGCAGACGGGAAGCCTCCCGCAGCATTGGTGGGCGTGATAGTGTTGGGCACCCTAGCCACGAGTGCGGCGGGATGCGTCATCAACGACTTGTGGGATCGGGATATCGATCCGGAAGTAGAAAGAACGCGATCGCGCCCCCTAGCATCCCGCGCCCTGAAAGTACAAACTGGAATAGGAGTTGCCTTAATTTCCTTTGCTTGCGCCGCAATTCTCGCTTTTTATCTCAATCCTTTAAGTTTCTGGCTGTGTGTCGCCGCCGTACCAGTAATTATCTGCTATCCCCTAGCAAAAAGATTCTTTCCAGTGCCGCAATTAGTGTTATCAATAGCCTGGGGCTTTGCAGTTTTAATTAGTTGGAGCGCCGCCGTTAACGAATTAGAATTAGCAACTTGGTTGCTGTGGGGTGCGGTAGTGTTGTGGACGATGGGATTTGATACAGTTTATGCGATGAGCGACAGAGAAGATGACTTGCGTTTGGGCGTGAATTCCAGCGCCATCTTTTTCGGGGATAACGTAACTAATGCTGTGGGTTTTTTCTTTGTTGGTACTGTTGGTTTGTTAGCAGCAATGGGAATTAATCTGCACTTGCACATAGGTTTTTGGATTGCAATTTGTGCGGCGGCAATTTTGTGGTTTTTGCAGTACAGTCAACTGCGGAAAGCGGATATTCCCAAGCCTGTTTACGGTCAAATCTTTCGCCAAAATGTTTGGGTGGGATTTGTGATATTGGCGGGGATGATTGTTGGGGAGATTTTTTAGTTTAGAATTTACGTAATGCGATCGAAGAAACCGGGTTTTTTACCGACTCTGCGGGCTATAACGAACTATTTTCGTAAAAACCCGGTTTCTGGGCCCCATGCTAAGTCCGAACAGTGCCATCTGCTACGGGCGATCGCACCTTCTATGTAAAGTTATATTACACAAACAGAAACTTCGCATAAAAACTCCGACGCACCTCTGATAGATAAGTAGCGGCGGAAGTTCAGCGAGTTTAACCCACCCTCTATGTAAAGTTATATTACACAAACAGAAACTTCGCATAAAAACTCCGACGCACCTCTGATAGATAAGTAGCGGCGGAAGTTCAGCGAGTTTGACCCACCCTCTGTGTAAAGTTATATTACACAAACAGAAACTTCGCATAAAAACTCCGACGCACCTCTGATAGATAAATGTCAGCCCAAATTATTGGATTAATCAAGGTGCACCATGTCTAATATATCGATCGGCAATCTGAACGACAACTATATCTCGATCGACTTTGCGGGTAAAACAGACCCCATCGATACCTATCGTTTTAATCGGCTGAATCCGGGTAGCTTTCGAGTTACGGCGGTCGGATTTAGTTCCATTGTTGGGATGCAGCTTCTCGACACTCAGGGAAAAGTCGTCAAAGATATCGAAACCAACGGCACAAATTCCGGCACTTTTAGCATCGATAATTTGGGCGCAACAAATTATGCACTAAAAATCTCTGCACCTTCGCGCGATACAAATTATCAAGTTACTTTAACCCCAGACGGAAAAGTCGATCCGCTGACAGGCTTAGGCGTTACCTCCGGTTTCTTCACTCCCGATTCAACTGGTCAAGTTGGTTTTGACTGGCTACATGACGGCGGCAATTATAAAGGTGAAGTTGCCATTTTTAGCGTACAAGGTATGGAGAACTTCGATCCTAATTCTGAGGAATTTATCAAAGAATCAGCAAGACGAGCTCTGACAAATTCTACCTTTGGTCACGTCGTAATTTCTGACTCCATAGAAGGTGCAAATCCGCTATTTAACGGCGGTTTAGGAGAGGAAAACTATAACGAGGGACAGTACAGTGGCGCGAAAAAATTTGGGATGAAACCGGGAGATGCTTTTGCGGTGATGTTAGTACCAAATGGTACTGTGCGAGATATCTTTAACAATCCGGGTGCGGACGGTGACAAACGTCCGTTATTATCTTTATCTAGCCTGAATCCAGATGATGCTTTTTTGTTTGGTCAAATAGCAGATGTGACTGGCACCGGCAAGGCATTTGCGATGGAAGATCAGCGAGTCGATCGGGGTTCTGATAAAGATTACAACGATTTAGTTTTCAAGTTGACTGGTGCGACTGGTAAGGCTGTGTCGATCGACAAAGTGATCGATAAGAGCAAAGATTGGACTAAACTCGATGGCGGCAAGAAATTGATCGAGTATGTCACTCCAACACCGCCTGTAGCGACAACGCCACCAGTTGTTGTACCGCCGACAACTCCGCCAGTTGTTGTACCGCCGACAACTCCGCCTGTAGCGACAACGCCACCAGTTGTTGTACCGCCGACAACACCTCCAGTTGTTGTACCGCCGACAATGCCGCCAGTTGCGACAACACCGCCTGCTGTTGTACCGCCAGTTGCGACAACACCGCCTGCTGTTGTACCGCCGACAACGCCACCAGTTGAGACAACACCGCCTGCTGTTGTACCGCCGACAACACCGCCAGTTGCGACAACACCGCCAGTTGCGACAACACCGCCTGCTGTTGTACCGCCGACAACACCGCCAGTTGTGACAACGCCACCAGTTGCGACAACACCGCCTGCTGTTGTACCGCCGACAACACCGCCAGTTGCGACAACACCGCCTGCTGTTGTACCGCCAGTTGCGACAACGCCACCTGCTGTTGTACCGCCAGTTGAGACAACACCGCCAGTTGCGACAACACCGCCTGCTGTTGTACCGCCAGTTGCGATCGCACCGCCTGTAAGAGTAAAACCTCCGATCGCCCCCCCAACTCCTTCACAACCACCTAAGATCGACCCAAAACTGCCTGTAATTGAACAACCGATCGACACTGAAGCGCCTATCCCTATCAGTGTGGCGCCAACGGTCGATCGCACTTTTGTAGGCATCATCGATACTGGGTTTGCTGCGAAGAATCCCGATTTGGATTATTCTAAAGTGACCTTGGGGCGCGATCGCATCGACAAAGACAGCAACCCGTTGTTAAATGCTGGAGAAGGGAACGAACACGGCACGTTTAGCTGGGGTTTAGTAAGTGCAATTCAAGGGAATGATATCGGGATTGATGGCTATAACGATGGGGCGAATGTTTACCTAAGTCGGGCAATTGGTTCGGGGGAATGGGATTTAGCTTTAACTGATTTTGTAAGTGAAGCGAAGGGACAAAAGAAGAAGAATGCGATCGCCCTTCTTCCCCTCGATTTAACTCAAAAGAATGCTGATGGAACCATTACCACTCGTTACGAGTTTACCAACCGAGAACGTGCAGCTTTGGAAAATGCACGTCAAAATGGGGTGCTGTTAGTTGTAGCGGCTGGTAATGACGGCGGTGTGATGTCGGTTTTGGGTCAATCTTCTCAGGAGTTTGACAATATTATCACGGTTGGTTCGTCGGATGGTTTTGGGCGATCGGATTATTCGAGTTACGGCTACGGTTTGGATATTTTAGTGCCCGGTGGTTCGATCGACAATCCTACATTATCGACGGTTGGTGATGATGTCGGTCAAATGTCGGGAACTTCGGCATCCGCAGCTAAGGCGGCTGGGATGGCGTCTAAGGTTTGGGATAGCAATCCTGCTTTGAGTGTGACTCAGGTTATCGATATTTTGACTGGAAGTGCGATCGATTTAAAGGCGCCCGGATGGGATCAGGAAACGGGTTTTGGGGTGGTGAATTTCAATAAAGCTGTGGAAGTGGCGAAGGAAACAAAGCCGCAAAGTTACACGCCTAGTCCTTTCTTGAGTCCGACTACTTGGGGTTTGGAAGGAAAAGTTACGCCTTGGGAAAGGGCGACTTATGACATCAAGATCGGAAATTTCACATCGATTATTTGGTCAAGCAATGGTGTGAATCTTCGTACTGGCACTAATTTGAGCGATCGCAGCGATGTGAATGTGGGATACAAAGGTCAAACTTTCACTTTCGATGCTTGGACTTACGGGGAAGCTGTCCCGGATCTCACCACACAAAAGCCAGATGCTTTGTGGTTTCGGACAAATTACAACGGCAAATCTTACTGGGTACCGAGTGCATACACGAATGGCTACCCGCCTGGAGATCCACCCTTGCTACCTCCAGCCACTCCGAATCCCGTACAGCCAAATCCGAATCCCGTACAACCAAATCCGAATCCCGTACAACCAAATCCGAATCCCGTACAGCCAAATCCTAATCCCGTACAACCGAATCCGAATCCTGTACAACCGCCTACTTCAATTAACCTCAACGGATACAATGTTGGTGGCAATTTCTATCCAGTTTTCCAGAATTCTCAAAGTACGCTGGGCAATCCGATTTCAGGTGTCATCAACTATAATGGTGCCAGCTATCAGCTATTTGATAAAGGGTCAATTATTAGCAGTAAAAATGGAACTTTCCCGCTTTATGGTGCTATCCGTCAGGAATTCTTGAAAACAGGTGGATTGGATGGCTGGTTGGGTGCTCCGAAGAGTGCGGAAAAGGGGTTGGGGAATGGGAATATCATCCAATACTTTGATAAGGGCTACATCTACTGGAATGGTGGTAAGGCGACGGCTTATGAAACTTCAACTGTTACTCCTAAGATAACACCCCCACCTTCTACGCCTAAACCTATCAATGGTTTACCAACTAGCCCACAACAAGCAGAGCCTTTCTTTAAGATTGAGTACGCAGGAAAGTATAATTCAGGCCCTTATAAACCTTCTGGTTGGGCTAACTGTGGCCCTGCAAGTTTGGCTATGGTATTGGCAACACTGGGACTAGAACCAAGTGGAATTAGCACTGAAACAAGTATCGATAGGGCACGCTACCTGATGCTCAAGGACGATCCTAATTTTCCTAAAACACAGCGTGAAGGTGTTACGGTGGTTGATGCTGACTGGAAAATAACTACCTGGCCAGAACTTCAAAAAGGTATATTCAATTCAGGTGCAACACCTGAAGATGTCGAAACGTGGGAGGGTCTGGATCAAAAAATTGCTCAAGGCAAACCAGTTATTACAAATGGATGGTATGGCCCAAATTGGCGTCAACAGTTTCCTTCTTATGGACTAACTGCTGGTACAGTAGATCCAGCCGGTGTTTGGCATATTAATGCAATTCTCGGAAAAACATCAGATGGTAAGTACATTGTTGCTGACCCTCAGTACGATGGAGGGCCTGTCGCAATGACCAAGCAGCAGCTTGCTGTCTACTTCATAAAAGATGGCGGAAATCCTGTGGGTCTTGCGTTTGCAAAGAGCTAGGAAAAAACATCATTCATCAAACGAATGATCGCCCTTTCTCACCCTGATTCAGAAGGGCGATCGCCCATAATTCATCAAACGAGCGAGATCCCTTCTGACATCCGCGTTAATCTGCGTCCATCTGCGGTAAAAAAAGAGCGATCGCCCTTTCTAATAATTCAGAAAGGCGATCGCCCTTATTTTGCATTCAACTAACAAAAAATTGTCAGTTCAGCCAATAATTGCTAAAATGACCGCAAAATACTATTCTGATTAGCCAATGAGCAACATCTCTATCAGCTTGCCAGATGAATTACTCACATACGTCAATCAAAAAGCGCCAAACCCCAGTGCTTTGATAGAAGCTCTCTTAAAACAATGGCGAAAAGAACAAGAAAACCAAGCTTTAGCAGAAGCTTGCAAGCTAATTGACGAACTAGATTTAGGATGGGATGAGGAATGGCAAGCTCAAGCGATTACCGACTGGGAAGTATCTGGATAGCTAGATTCGATCCGTCAGTAGGAACAGAAATACGCAAAACGCGGCCTGCGTTAGTCATTTCTGGTACGCTGTTCAACGAGCGGCGCAGCAAAGTGACTGTTTTGCCATTTACCTCAGCTCGTCCTCACGATCCTCGGATTTCTGCTGCTGTGATATTTGTACCTGCATCCCCACAAAATGGTTTAAACGCAGACAGTTTGCTAGTCTGTGTTGACCCAATGACTTTCGACAAAACTAGATTAGTACAACAAGTCGGTCAACTCGAATCAGAACTGCTTTCCCAAGCTCAAGAGATTTTGCAGCGCTATCTGGAATTATAGCGATCGCCCGACGCTAACTCTCACCAAAAATAAAAGCGAGATCCATTTTGGATAGTTCCAAAATGGATCTCGCCTCTACTTGTAGGATGGAATAACCGCTTCCATCTCCCAATTTCCATGACCACCCCCATCCAGCAAGAAGCCCGCCAAATTCTCGATAATCTCGCCTTTACCCCCTTCGATAGATGCAATCCCCTCAGCCGCGACTTCGACACCATTCCTGCTAAAGTTGGTTTGTACGCCTTTCGACATCGCACCGAAGGATTGCTCTACATCGGCAAAGCCAAGAACCTCCGCGATCGACTGCGAGGCGGTCACAAAGCCTTTCTCTGGGGCTGGCTCGATCGCTACGATCCAGATGATGTGAGGATCGCCTTCGTTACCCTCAACCAATGGCAAAAACCAGGGTTATTATATGAATTAGAAACCCTCATCCTGCAAGCTACAAATCCTCCCTATAACGTTAAAATTCCCATAGAACAATGACTCAGACCCTCAACATCCAACACTTGCCACCAGAAGCTATTCATTCGCTGATGACCCATTTGCCTGACTATGTGAAAGTCGCTCTGATGGCAAAAGCTACGCAACTAGAATGCTCTCTCGAAGCTGCGATCGAAATGGCGATCGCAAGTTTTCTAGACTCAGAAGCTTTCAGCTTTGAAGATTGCCTATTATCACAACGTCTTCAGGAATCAGAACTGGTAGAATCTCCGCAAAGTAAATAGAATGCGCCCTTTTGGAATTATCCGCAAAGTGCGATCGCTTATCGATCTAATATAAAAAATACTTGATTAAGTAAATTACCTTTAGCGTAAAATCTATAGCGTACATCTCACACAAGTAAACATGGCAAAACTGCCTGTAGAAGTTGCCGAAACCATCTGGAACCTAAAACGGCAATTATTGGATATTATCGATGATGCTACAGCAGCAGAATATACTCTCTTTGAGCAATTCGGAGAAACCGACAGAACAATGGACTATTTAGAGCAGCTAAAAAACGTAGCACAGCAAGCCGATGAGCGATTTTCCCAGTTTTCCCTATTGCAACGACGCTTAGCTAATGCACAACCCACAGCAACTTCTGATATGCTAAGATTAGTCACAGAAGTAATTGCTTATACCCAAGCCAGACTTCCCGCATGGGAACGCAGCATTGAAGAAATTAAGATTGAGTGGAGATTATGATGAACGAACCAGGATATATACCGCCCCCAGATGTCGATCGGCGACTCCTTGCCAACTTGCGTCGAAGTCGCTTGGAAATGGAAGAATTAGGTTGGAAATTAGAAGAAGTTATTGCCAAATTAGACGAAGAACACCGCCAAATTCAACAGAAACGGTTACAAACACTTCTCAACAGTCAGTAGTTATGATATGTTGACTTAATAAAGGCGAGGACTTTTTATTTGCAATGAATTCGCGATCGCCTTTTTTGGGACAAGAAAAAGGATCTCGCTTAATTATTACCTATAATTCTGATTAACCTATCCCTGAGACATTAGACATCCAAATGTTGAAGCCTTCGCAGTTTTTTGATAATCAGTTTCTTATCAAGAGTCGTAAAACTATAACTCGTCATACTCAGCATCCTCTGGGTTATCCCAAATTTTAGCAAAAGCTGCTTCCGAGAGTTTAGTCGCACTATAAGTTAGAAAACTATCTTCACTTCGAGTTAATAGGAAGTCGAGGAAATCTTCTAATACCGTAATTTTATCGGGCGGTAAGCTACGAATTTTTTCTATCAGCTTGGTTTCGGGACTTTTAGCGATACTCATGTTCTCTAACCTTTTTATTGAAAAAACAACACACATTCTTCTAAACCTAATTCTGCCAATTCCTGTAACTCTGTATCTTCTGCATAAACTTCCGCATAAAGCATCGCCGATTCTTCCAACTGCTGGGCTTCTAGCGCTAACTGCAACCGTTGAATCGCTATTCTCACCAATTCACTAGGATCTTTAAATCCATAGTTTTGACAGAGTTCTAAAAAACTTATCTGAGATTCATCTAGTGTAAATGTTTGCTCTTTCATGTTAAAAATACTAGGAACCTTACTTTAGTTGTTTAAAAAGCTTTGTTTAGGATGCAACTATTTTTATGATAACATACCTTCGCAGCTCCTGCAAAAAAACTAGGAAATATCAATAACACCCTATTACCAGAAACTATGAGAAAAACCATCATTGGCATCATCGGCCCCGGCGATAGTGCCACATCAAAAGACTTAGAAAATGCCTATCAACTCGGACAACTCATCGCCGAAGCAGGATGGATATTGCTAACTGGCGGCAGAAATGTCGGCGTGATGGATGCCGCCAACAAAGGCGCAAAATCAGCTAACGGTTTAACAATCGGTATTCTTCCGGGGAACGACACTCGCGGCATTTCCGAAGCTGTAGATATTGCCATTGTTACCGATATGGGAAATGCCAGAAATAACATTAACATTCTGTCTTCAGATGTCATAATTGCCTGCGGTATGGGCACCGGCACTGCTTCGGAAATTGCCCTCGCCCTCAAAGCTCACAAGCAAGTTATCTTGTTAAATGACAGCGCCGAAAGTCAAGTTTTCTTTAAAAGCTTGGGCAATTTTAACATTTTTGTGGTAAACAATGCTGTAGAGGCTATGAATCAAGCTCGCGAAATCCTAGCAAATCCCAGATGAAATCCCAGATGAGACTAAGCAAATTCAACTTTTGTGCGATCGCAATTTTTCTAACTTTGGGGATATTCGGCAGTACCAAAGCAGACGGAGGAATTGCACAGTTCAATTTCAGCAACAAATCCACTCAAACTTTAGCACAAACCCTCCCTCCTCCTCCGCCTCCTGCTCCTGCCAAATTGCCTGTCACCGAACAAGAAGGCCCGCCGATTACTAGCGAATCAGTGCCGGATCAAATAGCTTTAGCAGCCCATTTGCAGACTATCAAAGCTAGAATGTTCGGTGCTTACTGGTGTCCTCACTGTCACGCGCAACAAGAACTTTTCGGCCAACCAGCATTTACCGCGATTACTTACATCGAGTGCGATCCTAGAGGTAAAGATGCTCAACCAGATTTGTGCAGAGCAGCCAAGATTCAAGCTTATCCCACTTGGGAAATTCGCGGTAAATATTACACCGGTAGGCTATCTTTGGAAAAAATTGCTATCTTATCGGGTTATAAAGGCAGCAGGAATTTTCTGCCACAAGTTCCCTCTCCTTAAATATATCTAAATTAGTTGGCGATCGCACTCACAGACTAATAAACCAGGTTTTGGAAGTGAGATTGACAGTTTTGGGCAATTTTTTAGTTAAAAAACCTGGTTTCTGGCCACCCGTGCGTCTAGGAGTATAAATGTAATGTCCTGAGGAGACACCTAAATTTATGACTTTACGGTAGCATTAGCAGCGACTCTGGCGGTAGGTTTTTGGTTTGTAGTGAGGACTTTAGTCCTCTCTTGGATGCGGACTAAAGTCCTCACTACAAACCTGCGGTAGCTTTTTGGTTTGTAGTGAGGACTTTAGTCCTCTGATTTATGCGGACTAAAGTCCTCACTACAAACCTATTTTGGGATTAGTTTTTAGTCCTAAAAATAATCTTGAACTATTTTCAAAATCCGGGAGGCGGCTAAACCGTCGCCAAAGGGATTAATTGCCATTGCCATCGCGTCGTAAGCTTTAGAATCACTCAGCAATTCTGCGGCTTTTGCTGTAATTGTATCAGAATTTGTACCGACAAGTTTAGCAGTGCCTGCCGAAACTGCTTCTGGTCTTTCTGTGGTTTCTCGCAATACTAAAACTGGCTTGCCCAAACTAGGTGCTTCTTCTTGCAATCCGCCGGAATCTGTCAGGATTAAATGACTTCTTTGCATCGCTCCTACTAACTCTGCGTAGTCCAATGGTTCTGTTAAAAAAATTCTGGGATGGTCTCCTAAAAGTGCTTTTAATGGTTCCCGAACTGTGGGATTTCGGTGTAGTGGTAAGAGCAAGGCTGTGTCGGGAAATTTATCTAAAATTTGGATGAATGCCTTGGCAATTCCTGCTAATGGTTTGCCCCAATTTTCGCGGCGGTGTACTGTTGCTAAAATGGTGCGATGTTGGCTCCAATCTAAGTTGGGAATGTTGCATTCTGGTTCGCGTTTGGCGACAGATAGCAAGGCGTCGATGACTGTGTTGCCTGTACGGTGAATTTCTCCTAAAACGCCCGATCGCCCTAAATTCTCCGCAGCCAGCTCTGTTGGGGCAAAATGCAGCCTTGTAAGCTGCGAAATCAACCGCCGGTTAGCCTCTTCGGGATAGGGATTGAACACGTCGTCAGTCCGCAAACCGGCTTCTACGTGACCTACGGGTATTTTCTGGTAAAATGCAGCCAAGGCAGCGGCAAAGGCTGTCGTTGTATCTCCTTGAACTAAGACGATTTCTGGCTGCAATTCTTTAAACAACGCTTCCAAACCCTGCAAACTCCGGGAAGTGATATCCGTCAAGCTTTGCTGGTGCTGCATGATTGCTAAATCTCGATCGGCTTTGAGGTCGAACATCTGCATCACTTGCTCGACCATTTCCCGGTGCTGACCGGTTAAAATTACTTGGGTGTCAAAGTTGGGGGAATTTTTGAATAGTTGAATTACTGGGGCTAGTTTAATCGCTTCCGGGCGAGTTCCTAGGACGATGCAAACGCGGTGTGTGGCTTCGGGCATGGTAAAGTTGGGTAGTTGAGATTTGCGAGGCTCTTAAAGGCTGAAGATTTTATAGCTGGGTTGAATCGTTGGTTAATAAGATTTATTTTTTTTTATGAACCGCAGAGGGCGCAGAGGGCGCAGAGAATGGAGAAAAGAGTGAGAGAAAGTGGTTTGCCATTGGGTGGGGGCGGTTTTTTGAGATTGTGAGTTTTAGGCAATTATTGTTGGTGAAACCCGCCCTACAAATTTCTTGACCTTAGTAAATTTTTAATCGTTAATTGGTCATGCCTTATCGATACATTTTATTTTACAAACCTTACGATGTTTTAACTCAGTTCACTGACAATTCAGGGGAAACTAAACGCCGCACTCTTAAAGATTTTATTCCGATTCCTGATGTTTATGCGGTGGGAAGGCTCGATCGCGATAGCGAAGGTTTGCTACTGTTAACCGATGACGGACAAATGCAGCACCGCCTCAGCGATCCGAAATTCGCTCATCCCCGCACTTACTTGGTGCAGGTAGAAGGGATTCCAGATGCAGGTGCGATCGCCCTTTTGCAGACAGGTGTCACAATTCAAGATTATCGGACTCGATCGGCAAAAGTGCAATTATTGTCCGCAGAACCTCAATTACCGCCCCGGGAACCCCCGATTCGATTTCGCAAACACATTCCCACAGCTTGGCTGGAAATGACCCTCACCGAAGGCCGCAACCGCCAAGTGCGCCGGATGACCGCAGCAGTAGGGTTTCCGACGCTGCGGCTGGTGAGGAGCGCGATCGGGCATTTGCGTCTCGAAGGCCTCAAACCCGGTGAATGGCGCGAAATAACTCCAACAGAAATCAAACTATTTTAAGACTTGCACGCAACAGCATCAGGAGCGCCCCCCACCCTAATTTCTGGGTGGTAAACTAAAACTTTCCTTTCCATCCCGATCTTTCTGCACCCGAGCTCCCAACTTTACCAGAGCTTGTTTTGCCCTTTGACGAACCAACTTATCAGTTGTTTGATAATAAACCGCGCTCCAAGCATTAAACCGCACCGGCACGCTATCTGGATCTCGGCGCAAAAAATCAGCAGTTGCTCGAAACATCGGCGCCAATTTCTCCCCATCCGGGGTTTTTTCCACCCAATCAGCAGCCATTTCGTGAGAGCGAATTGACTCGGGAATGTCTCCCAACAGCAGTAACTCATCCAAACCTTTTGTTCGCCACACTATCCACGCTTGGGGATGAATTTGCGGCGACAAGGCGTTAGTACCCCGCTCGATGAACTTAACAGCAGTTTCAGGCTTTCCCTGATAAAAAGAAACGGCTGTGGACAGAAACAGGTAGATGTCAGCCCACTTGGGGTCGCGCTGGGTAATTATGTCAAAATAATCTTGGCCCAGATTGTAGCCAGTCACATTTCGTGCTTCGTCATCGCCAAAATACTGCAAAAATTTGAGAAATGTCCAATCTGCAATTAAATTGTCAAACCCAAAACTAGGGAGATTTTTGAGCATTTTCAGCCGCAGGGCTTCTTGCTGGGTTTCTTGCTGGGCGGCTTGCTTGAAACTGGCAGCAGACATGGCAGAGAGCGGATTTTGCCCCTCAGCGCCAACCGGGGTCATTGGGCCTAATTGCCCGATCGACTGCATGGTAATGACTCCAGCCAGTGCTGCTGCACCGATAACTCCATTAACGAGCAGGCTCAACCACTTACGCGAAAAATTTTCGACTTTAGCTTCCACGGCACATTTAAATCCAAGTTTTAAATTAAGTTTATTAAAATACAGTAATGATTGGTGGGCGATCGACTATTAATCTCGTTACACTGTCCAGAGGGATGCTATGGCCTCCACAACATAGTTTAAATGGTAGTTTGAGATTTTTTAGCAATTTTAAATCTCAAATCAAAAATCTACAATCGAATTGAGCCAAAATTCAATGAATCAAGCCCGCAGACGCTTTTCTAAGTTACAGGCAGCCCTGTTCACTGGGGCGATGGCAACAACCGCTTCGATATCTTTACTCGTTCCCAGTCTGAGTCAGTCAGTCCGCGCCGAACTTCAAGATAGCCCCAAAGCTGTCTTAGACGAAGCTTGGCAAATTGTGAACCGAGATTATGTCGATCCAACCTTTAACAAGACTGACTGGCAAGTCACCCGCCAAGAATTGCTCAGCAAAAATTATACTTCTCGCGAAGCTGCCTACACTGCCCTCCGCAATGCCCTAGAGAAACTAAAAGACCCCTACACGCGCTTCATGGATCCGAAGCAGTACGAAGCCCTGAAGAGTCAAATCTCTGGAGAACTGACAGGGGTGGGGATGAGGCTCGAAGAAGACGAGAAAACGAAAGCGATCGCGGTAGTTGAGCCGATGGAAAATTCCCCTGCTATGAAGGCAGGGATTCAAGCTGGCGATCGGATTTTGGTGATTGACGGCAAACCTACCAAAGGTATGACTGTCGCGGATGCGGCTCAAATAATTCGGGGCGCCGAAGGCACGAAAGTCACCCTGCGGATTGCTCGTCAGGGCAAAAGCGAGTTTGATATCACTCTGACTAGGGCGAAAATTGAGGTAGCAGCGGTTCGCTACAGCCTCAAGAAGGAAGCTAACAAGAATGTCGGTTATATCCGCTTGCAAGAGTTTAGCTCCCACGCCGGCGAACAAATGCAGCGGGCGATTAAAAATCTCTCCGAGCAGAAAGCTGACGCTTTTGTGTTGGATTTGCGGGGTAATCCCGGCGGGTTGCTGTCGGTAAGCATTGATATCGCCCAGATGTGGATGGATTCGGGGGCGATCGTCCGTACAGTCTATCGCGCGGGAGATTCTCAGGAAATGCGGGCAAACCGCACTGCGATCACTGACAAGCCTTTGGTAGTGCTGGTGGACAACAACTCGGCCAGCGCCAGCGAGATTTTGGCCGGTGCGCTGAAGGACAACAAGCGCGCCACTGTGATGGGCGGCCAAACTTTTGGCAAAGCTTTGGTGCAGTCTACGCATCCTTTGTCTGACGGTTCGGGATTGGCGGTGACGATCGCCCACTACTATACTCCCAACGGTACGGATATCAGCCACAAGGGGGTTACTCCCGATGTCAAGGTGGAAGTCACCGACGAACAAAAGCTGAAATTAGCTAACAAGCCGACGTTGGTTGCGACTAAGGACGATCCTTGCTACGCGCAGGCGATCGCACTTTTGAAAACTAATGCGGCATCGGCACGTCCCGCTGCTGGTAAAGAGGCTCTTGCTCCTAAAAAGTAGTTGAACACCGTCAGACAATAACAATTAGCTTTAAGATAAAACCCGCACCGGCGGGTTTTGTTTTTGTAGTTTGATTTAGCCTTTAATATCATGTCTGGTCGATTACCATAACAACAACGGTTCGTAGTGCGGACTTTAGTCCGCAGCTTGAGAGCGGACTGAAGTCCGCACTACGAACCTTGCTTATTGCGGTCAATCGACCGGACACGATTTAATTGCTAGAAAATGGTTTGTAATAACAGCAAACTATTTAATCCTACTATAATACTAGCCACTAACCAAGCTACCCCTTTCAGCCAAAATGGATTCACAAACTCTCCCATTAAGCGGCGGTTAGAGGTAAACATAGCTAGGAACAGCCCAGAGAAAGACCTACAGACTATAAAGAGCAGAAAAAATACTATTCAGGCAAGCAAAAAAGACCTACCTTAAAAAATCAAATAGTTGTAATGCCGAATGGTCAAGAAATTGTTGATATAGTAGTTGGAGAAACTGGAGCAACGGCAGACCTAAAAATTTGGCGTTCCCGGCGATAAGAATGGAATAAAGAGCAAGAATTTCAAGGGGACAAAGCTTATGTAGGGGAACAATTAATTGACGTTCATCAAAAAAGAATCGAAGTAAAGATATTACAGATGCTCAAAAAAAGCAAACAAACAGAAGGCTAGAAAAAGAATAGTAGTAGAGCCTAGGATTAGATTGGTGAATTTTTTTAGAGTGGCAGCAGAGAGATTTCGCTTAAAATCTGGTAATTGCGAGCCAGTAATTATGGTCGTATGTGGATTAATAAGATGGCGGATTGGTGCAATAGTTATATGTCAATAAAACTTGATATAAATCGAAAAAAATAGTAAAAATTATGTCATAAAAATTGGTAGTTATGATTAATATAGTCTTCAAACACTTATTTAAGTGTTAGTTTCTTGTCCGAAGCTCGAAGCTGGCTTCGGACAAGAAACCAAGCGGGGAAAAGGTTTGGCAGTTATTGGAGATGTCTAATTGAGCGACTGGTATCAAACATCTAAGCTACTAATTCACTATCTCAAATTTGATGGCGTTCCCATTCCCCATTCAATCAATCATGTGGATCGAGCCGTATTCACCGCACTCGAACGCTAAATCTTACCTCAATTCAGTAACGCCACAATCTCCATTTAGTATAAAATCAATCTTAAATTCATCTGAAATTTAAAGAATCATGTCTTCTCACCTTCATTGGCAACCTCAAGCAATTCACAACGACGTATCGAGTCGAGTCGCAGTCTTGCCGTCATCGCTAATCTGGCATCAGACCAACTTTACTGGAATCTGGTTTGGTTGCTTTGAGTCCGACGATAACGTTCAAGATCATCCTGTCACCATGCTGACTCGCTTCGATTCGGGTGGCTTTTTCCCGCTACACGGACACCCCGGTGGAGAAGAAATTTTGGTACTCCAGGGCAACTTCGCTGATGAAACCGGTGTGTATCCTCCAGGATCTTATATGCTCAATCCGGAAGGGTTTATCCATCGTCCTTATAGCGAGGAAGGTTGCCTGACATTTGTTAAATTACGGCAACATGGTGGAACCACTCGCCAGCAGGTGAAAACGAATATTTACGAGTCCTCCTGGGATCCCGGTACTATTCCCCAAATTGAGGTGAAGCTCCTTTATGAGCAAGAGAGTTTTCCTGAAAAAGTTTGGGTGGAACGCTGGCAACCCGGTACAGCCTTGTCGAACGTAGTTGAATCTGAGGTGAAAGAAATCTTTGTCATCGAAGGCACTTGGAGTGATGAGTTAGGAGATTACCCAAGGGGCTGTTGGCTGCGGTATTCACCCGATTTTCCCTATAGTCCGTCGTCGGGAACCGGTTGTCTGGTTTATGTTAAGACTTATCCTCTCGATGCAACGCGATTTATTGTTGAAAAAGACTTCCGACAGCCTTTTGAGACAACTCACTACTGACCCCATCAGTCATTAGACCTCTCCAGAAAAGCAAGTCTTGAAGAGGCATGATGCCAGTTCCACAATAATTATTGGAGAGGTCTATTCATCCGCCGGATAAACTCTAAAGGCAAACCATCAGTATCGGCAATAAAAGCTACTTCATAAACATTTTGCCCGATCGCCTGTTGAGTCGGTTCCAATAAAACTTTCAAAGCTTGAAACTGGTTTGGTTCCTCAGAAGCTGCGGCCTCAAACCGCTGTTTCACAGACTGCAACCAACTCGGCAAATCAGTTGTCGCCTCCGTTAAATCGAAAGATAAATGATAATATCCAACATAATGCTCGTCACCGAAAGCATCCGGTGCGGGTTTTGGTTCCGGGATTTGGATGAGTTCGATGCGTCCGTTGAGACCTTCCATCCAACAGGCTAGGGTGTAACCTGTGGTAAAGCGATCGCTCACAGTAAATCCCAACTGTTCGTAAAAGGCGATCGCCCGGTGAATGTTAGCAGTGCGAATCGAGGCGTGGTGCATTCGATTTTAGATTTTAGATTTTAGATTTTAGATTGGGGAATTGGGAATTGGGAATTGGGCATCGGCCAAACAGGGCATCGGGCATCGGCCAAACAGGGCATTCCTAATTGGTAACTGGAACCAACAAATAACCAATGACTAATGACTAATGACTAATAACAAATCACCAATGATTATTCAAACAACCGAAAATAGGGATATCTAATTGGAACTCCCGGCTCTTTTTCCAAATCAAAATTAATCACTTCCCAACAAGGTTCTTCTTGAGGATCGGGGCTAAAATCCACAGGTAAACCGTACAGCCGGGGGCGCGGCGAGTCCGGCTGGCCCCGCCAAGGGGTGCTGCGTTCCAAATAAGCGCTGATTAAGTCTCGATAGCGTTGGGCAACGATGACGCGAGTTGCTCGATAGCCTTGAGTATAAAGTCGATCGAGCGCTTCGTGAATTTCAAACCTAATTCCGTCCGGGTGAGTGTGCTGGCGATACCATTCATCCTCCCAGCGGCGCCAGTGCCGCCCAGACTGAAGGTGAACGAGTTCCCCCGTTTTTGGATCTGCCTCAAATGCCCCGTGACGCGGACACAAATAGGTATCCGTGAGTGTTAAAGCCGGAATTGTTTGGCGACAGTGGGGACACTGAATTTCCGGGCCAAACATCGGGTATTGCAAGGCAACTTCAATCATTTATTGCGTCCCAACATATTTATCTGAAAAAGTGGCAAATAGTCTTATTATATCCCGTATCAACAACCAGCTAATCTGCTAGAAGTATCACGATCGACCAAAAAGATGAGCAATCTCAACCAACCTCTGCCTGAACTTCCTGCCTATTGGCCATTGCCGGATCTCTCCGAAGCTGCTTTTGTCGCTGAGGGCGCTGTTGTCATTGGCAGGGTAGAGGTGGCTGCGGGCGCTAGTATCTGGTACGGGGCGGTGGTGCGGGGGGATGTAGAACGAATTGCGATCGGCAAAAGTACCAATATCCAAGATGGAGCAATTCTACACGGCGATCCGGGTAAACCGACTGTTTTAGAAGATTTCGTGACAGTGGGACACCGAGCGGTGATTCATTCAGCTTACATTGAACGGGGCTGTTTGATCGGGATTGGCGCGATCGTCCTGGACGGAGTGAGAGTGGGCACAGGCTCGATCGTCGGTGCAGGGGCGGTTGTGACGAAGGACGTTCCCCCTCACACGCTGGTTGCGGGAGTGCCTGCCAAGCGGCTGCGAGACTTGTCTGAAGAGGAATCTGAGGAGCTGGTGGAACACGCCAAGCGTTACGAAAAGTTGGCTTTGGTTCATGGGGGGAAAGGTTCTGATTTGGGATTTGTAGAAGTGAGGGAATAAGGTTTTTAGGTATGACTCATACAAAAGTTAAAGCTCGTATTCAAAAATCAAATCAACGTTGTTCTTGAAAATTGGATAAAGCGTAAGCAATTCTGATGTTATATGAAAATAATAGTTGTCTAAAGGCAAAATAATAATTTCTGCTTCTACTAAAATCGCCAAAAAATACTGTAAGAGGGAGATACTTCTGGGAATTTGCTTGCTGGGAGTTGAATTAATTTTTTTTGTAATACACTTAATAACCTCTTGAACTTTATCCACTTTTCCAGCCCTGACAATAATACCATATAAATTATCGCAAAAACGGGTCATATCTTTGGGCTTAAGTTCTTCGGGAATTTTTTCTCGCTGGAATAGCTCTTGAGTAGCAATAGCTAGTTGACGCTTTTTTTTGGTTTCAGGATCCTCACTTTCTTGTATAGCAGGAGATATTTGTTCAAATGCCAGAATCATTGTATCTAGCTGTTCAACAATCGCTTTTATTTGTGCAGCTAAACGGAGTTTCTTCCAGTCAATTTCCGAACTTTTATAAACTAGATCGTGGGTTGAAACTGCCCATGCGTGTTCAAAAGCACTTTTTATTTGAATTTCAAATATGACATTAAAAATACTCGATAAATTATCGATATTTGTATCCTCTACACTTTTTAATCGAGCATAAATTCTAGTTGAATCAAATTTAAAAGTATCTGGAGATTTTTTGTTCTGTCCTCTTTTTAAAATTTTTGTAACCTGAAAAGTATCTTGGCAAAATTTAATGATGTCTTGTTCTTGTGATAAATTTGGGATAATTACGGTACAACCAAATAAGTCATCTAGTTCTGACCATTTCTTAAATCTGCCCGTCTCAATTTTTTCTGCTAAAGATTCAATATTTTTAACTCTAGAAGTAAGTGCATATCCCTTCTTGTCACAAAAATTAAGCAGTGTTTCTTTGACTCGCTTTGCAACCTCTTCAACCAACGGAAGATATTGTTCATACTGGCGGTCTAAAATAGAAGGATAGATCATAACATAAATTAAATAATTTAGGGATTGATTACGAATTAGTATGGCCTAACATAACTGCTTTGAAGATATTAATTCGAGTTTTAGTTTTTTCAATTCCTGATGAACCCAATGAAGTTGTGATTGCCTCATAATAAGCTTGAGCTTCTTGAGTTTTCATTGCTAATTCAGGAGATTTTACTAATTCCATCAATTCGTAAATTCTCTGACAGACATCGGCTGTTATATTTAATGATTTTTCACGCTTTAATTCTGCGATCGCGCCAAAAAATGAATAAAAGTCAGCTTGATTTTTTAGTTTTGTTTTGCATAAATTTATATCTTTAGGCGAAACATCTAACAAGTCTTTTATTAATTCTATAACTTGTTTAAATTCAGATGCTATTTCATCTTGCTCCTCCCAAGCTAAATCTCGATCGTTAAAAGCTTTATCCAAATCATCCTGACGATAAGACTTAACTCCTTCTTCTAGAAACAATAAAAGTAGAGTCACAAACTCTACATCTTTCATTTGTTTTCTGTCTTTTGCAGGAATCAAGGGAAAGTTGACTGGCAGAATTGAAGCCATCCAGTCAGTTAAATCTTCGACATTAGTGATAAATCCGCCATTGAACTTTGCATGACGCAGTTCTTGACGTGTTAACTTGCTCACATTACGGTTGATCCGGTTAAATATATCATTGATGATTCGTTCATCGTCGGACGGGACATATTCAACAGCAAACTGATATTTCCAAAAATTTTGCTTGACTTCATTTTCTAAGTCTTTGAAAGATTTACCTGTCAGTCTTGTCAAAGTTGCTGTTTCACTCACCGGAAATTTATTCTCAGCAAACTCAAATAAAGTAGATAACCTTTGTTTGCCATCAACAACACTATACTTAGATATACCTTCAGATGTGATTTCTTGATACAAAAAGATAGCTGGGGCGGGATATCCATTAAGTACAGTGTCAACGAAAAAGTCTTTATATTCTTGATTCCAAACACTGCGTCTTTGATAAGGTGGCTCAAGTTCTAGCAGATTCCTTGTATAGAGATCCCAAAACCACGAAACTGTTTGAAAATTAATGGCTCTACTCATTTGGCTTTTTCCGTAATAGAGTGAACTGGTAATTTCAATTATACACTATACTGATTGGGGCATATGAGCAAATTTGGCTGAAAAGCTAAATTTATTAACAATCAGGATTGTTAAGCCCGATCGCGCGCTAAGATTAATCCCATGAATAACGATCGCACATTTAACCCAAACATCCCCCCGCACACCTGGAAACGTCCCATCGGCCTCGGTTGGGACAATCCCTATACAGTCCGCTACGCAAGCAATCTCGACGACGGGCCCTGGCACGGAATGCCTCTGGGCGGGTTCGGTGCCGGCTGCATCGGGCGATCGCCCCGCGGCGACTTCAACCTCTGGCATATCGACGGTGGCGAGCACATTTTTCGCAGTTTGCCTGCTTGTCAGTTCAGCGTTTTTGAAGAAACAAAAGGCAAAAAACAAGCCTATGCACTGTCCACTGAACAGCCAACAGATGGCAGTTTATCTAGTTGGCAATGGTACCCAGGGGAAGCAAGTTCGGCAGCGGATTATGTAACGGATGTAACGGATGTAACGGATGAAAAGAACAAGGAACAATTTCAATCTTCGGGGACTTATCATGCTTTATATCCGCGCAGTTGGTATGTTTACGAAAATGTATTTGAGGCTCAATTAAGCTGCGAGCAATTTTCGCCAATTATCCCGAACAATTATCAAGAAAGCAGTTACCCAGTCGCCATGTTTGAATGGGTAGCGCACAATCCGACAGATGCGCCGATTACTCTCAGCATCATGCTAACTTGGGAGAATATTGTCGGCTGGTTTACCAATGCCAACAAGTCGCCGGAAGTCAAGGTGCGAGATGATGGCAGTCCATTTTATGACTATAAATCCCGGTGGGGAGAAAGTGGCGGAAATATGAATTTGTTGGTGGAAGATTTTCACCGTTTTGGTTGCGTGATGACGCGGTTGACTGCTGACGATCGACCACAAGAAGGTGATGGACAGTGGGCGATCGCAACTATTACCAATCCGGCGGTAGAAGTATTCTATCAAACTCGCTGGAACCCGGCGGGAAACGGCGAGGATATTTGGCGGCACTTTTCTAGTCAAGGTTTCTTGTTGGATGACAGAGATGAGACAGCCGCCGCCCCAGGGGAACAGTTAGCTTGTGCGATCGCAGTTCGGTTTACTATTCGACCGGGAAAAACTCGCAAAATCCCCTTTATCATAGCTTGGGATTTGCCCGTTACTGAGTTTGCATCGGGAGTTTCTTACTACCGCCGTTATACCGATT
The DNA here is from genome assembly GCF_020738565.1 of Microcoleus sp. PH2017_12_PCY_D_A. NCBI lineage: Bacteria > Bacillati > Cyanobacteriota > Cyanophyceae > Oscillatoriales > Microcoleaceae > Microcoleus > Microcoleus sp. PH2017_12_PCY_D_A. The sequence goes on from NZ_JAEQCI010000010.1 coordinate 76,725, forward strand.
TCTTCGGGCGCAATGGCAAAAATGTCTGGCCGATTATTCGCACGGCGATGAAACATTCCGATACTTGGCGCGAAAATATTGAAGCTTGGCAAAAACCGATTTTAGAACGGACTGATTTGTCAGATAGTTTTAAAATGGCGCTGTTTAATGAGTTGTACATTTTAACTCAGGGCGGTAGTCTCTGGAGTGCAGCGGATGAACGCGATCCGAAAGGTCAATTTGGGGTTTTGGAGTGTATTGATTACCGCTGGTACGAAAGTTTGGACGTGCGGCTTTACGGTTCTTTTGCTTTATTGATGCTGTGGCCGGAATTAGAAAAGTCGGTCATTATTGCCTTTGCCAGGGCAATTTCGGCTGGTGACGATACGCCCAGAGTTATTGGCTGGAATCAAGCTGCGGCTATTAGAAAATCTGTCGGTGCAACGCCGCACGATTTGGGTGCTCCGAACGAACATCCTTGGGAGAAAACGAATTATACTAGCTATCAAGATTGCAATTTGTGGAAGGATTTACCTTGCGATTTTGTGTTGCAGGTTTATCGGGATTTCCTGTTGACTGGCGGCACAGATTGTGAGTTTTTGCAAGAGTGTTGGCCGGCAATTGTTGAGGCTTTGGCTTATCTGAAAACTTTTGATGAGGATGGAGACGGCATTCCTGAGAATTCTGGTGCGCCGGATCAGACGTTTGATGATTGGCAAATGCGGGGGATTAGTGCGTATTGCGGCGGTTTGTGGTTGGCGGCGCTGGAAAGTGCGATCGCGATCGGCTCCATCTTAGAAGACGCAGCACCCGAAATACTTCCGAATCCGCAAGGAAAGATTGCATTATATCACAGTTGGCTCTTACAAGCAAGACCTAGCTATCAAGAAAAACTGTGGAACGGTCAATATTACCGTTTGGACAGCGAGAGTAATTCGGAAGTGGTGATGGCCGACCAATTGTGCGGTCAATTCTACGCAAAACTGTTGGGATTGCCGGATATTGTGCCGCCAGAATGTGCTGTCAGCGCTTTAGAAACTGTGTATGAATCTTGTTTTTTAAAGTTCAATGATGGCGAGTTCGGCGCGGCGAATGGGGTGATGCTGAACGGTTCACCGGAAAATCCGAATGCGACTCATCCTTTGGAAGTTTGGACGGGCATTAATTTTGGGTTGGCGGCTTTTTTGGTACAGATGGGAATGGAGGAGAAGGCGTTTAAGTTGACTGATGCGGTGGTGAGGCAAATTTATGAGAATGGGTTGCAGTTTCGGACGCCGGAAGCGATTACGGCTGGGGGGACTTTTCGGGCGAGTCACTATTTGCGGGCGATGGCGATTTGGGCAATTTATGGGGTGTTGACTAATTTTAAATAGGGCATTGGTTTGATCGTTCGGACTTCAGTCCGCTCTTGAATTAAGAAGGACTAAAGTCCTCACTACGAACCTGTTAAGTTAAGAAGGACTAAAGTCCTCATTACGAACCTGTTAGTTGGTTTGTAGTACGGACTTCAGTCCGTTCTTGAGTTATCCTAAGAAGGACTAAAGTCCTCATTACGAACCTGTTAGTTGGTTTGTAGTACGGACTTCAGTCCGTTCTTGAGTTATCCTAAGAAGGACTAAAGTCCTCACTACGAACCTGTTATGCTAAGAAGGACTAAAGTCCTTACTACGAACCTGTTAGTTGGTTTGTAGTACGGACTTCAGTCCGTTCTTGAGTTATCCTAAGAAGGACTAAAGTCCTCACTACGAACCTTTTGGATAAATCTGTTTGCATATCAATTCTTTAAATTATTTTGAAAATTTTATAAGTCTTTAAACTTGCATAAAAAATCATCACGCCCGAATGACTGTAATTTCTCGCCCCAATGGACTAGCATGAATTTCTGTTTTCAGCCTTTCTTCCAATTCCAGTGCATTATCTCTTTTATCAAAAATTACCAACCAACCCGAATCTTGTCCCAATCTCGCTAAATATCCATCCAACTGTTCCAATCCTTTAGTCAAAGGATCGACTTTCCTATTCCGCCACACCTTCAGTTCAATTCCCAATGTGACTTCACCGTAGCGCAAACACAGATCCATGCGATCGCGCCCAATGGCATATTCCCTCTCCAACGTTCCCCCACCATTAATCACCCGATGCAGAAACGCCATCAACACCAAATGCGGCGCAATTTCGGGATAAGATGCACTCTTGAGCAACGGTTCGCCATGTTGCAGCCAAAAGGCGAGAAAGGCATCGAGAAGGGCATCTGTGTTTAATTCTCCGTTGGCGGTTAACCAACTGGGACTGATCATCGGTAAACTATCTTGGGGGCCTTGGGCTAAAACTCGCGGCAGAACTTCTCGATAAATCGGATTGGCGATGACTAGCCCCCCAGCCGGATCGCGCCTGAGTAAACCCAAGTCTACCAAATATTGGCGATCGTCATTGGAAGATTCGGGCAATTCTCGTCCGGCTAAAATCGGTTCGATAATGGCTTTGACTCGGTTTTCTCTGAGTTTTTCTGCTAAACTATCTAAATGCGTATCTTGTCGTTTAATCAGAATCTCTTTAGCGGTTAAAATATGCTCTGCTGTAATGGCTATTGATTCATCAGTGACTAACTCTTCTACGATTTCTTTAGCTAACGCATTGACTAACCAAGGTTGTCCCTGAGTTAGTTCAAAAGCTAACGCTGAGGCTTCTGGAGTAAAAACTTGTCCGGTATCTTCAGTATGTTGGTTGTAGAGTTCGACCACTTCAGCAGCATTGAAATTCCGCATAGTGAGGGAACGAACTTTAATATTAAACGGACTAGAAGTATTGAGCCTGTCACTGCCACCAGCCGCCACTTTATAATCTCTCACATCTCGCAAACCGATTAAGCCGACTGATTGAGGAAAAGCGTTTGGACGATTGGGATAACCATCGCGCAATTGACGTAAAATTGAAATTAAAGCTTGGTCTTGTAAGGCATCAATTTCGTCGATTAAAATAACTAGAGGACGAGGGGAAGATTCAGCCCAAAGACTGAGTGCATCGCCGATGCGGTGTCCGGCTTCCAAGAAAGACCAAGCTAGAGGTTGTAAATCTTGGGGCAATCTGATAGAAATTGCTCGCCGCCAAGCACTCAAAATCGCCTTTTCCGCACCAGCAATATCTTGACTGAAAGGTGCGCCCACTTCAACTGACAGCATGACGGCGGTGTATTCTCCGCTGTCGGTGAGTTGTTTGGCTAAAGACAACATGGCGGTGGTTTTGCCGATTTGTCGGGGTGCGTGGATGACGAAATAGTTGCGTTGGGCAATTAATCGCTCCAAATCTGGTAAGCGGAGTGTTGGCGACAGGGTATAATGAATGTCTTCCTGGCAGGGGCCAGCGGTATTGAACCATCTAGGCATAGGTAAATTGGGGTGTAAGGAACGGTTGCTTTTAGTTTAGCTTGCGGTTGTCAGAATGCCGATCGCACCCCAGCGTTACCAAATTCGATTTTGCACCCACCCTCGAAGCGCTTTCAACCGCTATCTTAAATCTACAAACCAAACTCAATTACTCTAAAATCCTGTTGGGTGATGAAATCAGCTTGCACGCCGTTGAGAGTAGCTAATATTTGATCTGTGTTGGCAATTTTGATTAAAGTTGCACCGCCATCTTGAACTATGCTGAGTCGATCGCCCTTTAACCCTCCCATCAAAATAAATACATCCTCACCGGGCGTAAAATCAGCAATGACATCGCCACCATCCCCCGCAGCGAAGCAAAAGTAATCGCGCCCGCTTCCCCCAATCAAAGTATCATTACCCTTGCCGCCGTAAAGAGTATCGCTACCATCGCCGCCGCACAATTTATCGGCATCTTCATTGCCCAAAATTAAATCGTTGCCGCTACCGCCGCACAAATAATCTTTTTGGCTGCTACCATCCGTCGGAATATTGTCAATATCTCCGAAAATTGTATCGTCGCCGTCGCCGCCGCAGATGGTGTCACTTCCCAAATCTCCTAACAGCAAATCCTTGCCAGATTCGCCGCAAATTAAATCGTTATCTTTGCCGCCGCGGATGCTGTCATTGCCCTCGCCACCAGCCAGAGTATCTGCGCTTTCTTGCCCGTATAAAAGGTCGTTGCCCTTATCCCCAAAAAGCAAATCTTTTCCCGTTAAATCGCCGTCAAACGAGTTAGAAGTGCCACCAAATAAACGATCGCCACCTTCATCTCCAATCAAGGTGTCGTTGCCTTTGTCGCCCCAAACTATGTCATCATCTTTGCCTGCGATCGCCCGATCGTCATTTTTACCCGCATAAATAACATCATTCCCAGCGTGCCCGACGATGTAGTCGTTATCTTCGTTGCCAAATATCGTGTCGCTATCTGCATCCGCGCCCACAGCAACCGGGCTAGCAAAGCCGCCGTAAATATTGTCGCTGCCCAATAAGCCAATTAGCAAGTCGCTGCCGTTAAAACCGTTGATGCTGTCATTAATATTGCTGCCGGTGAGAGTATCTTTACCGTTTGTACCGGTGAGGGTGTTTGCAGCGATGTTGGGGCCGGGAATCGAAGCGCGATCGGGTAAATTGATGCGATGATCGCACATACAGTCTTCAACAGCAGCAGGAATTAGCGCAGGTGTTGGGGTTTCGCTTGGTAGAGGTGCGGTTGGGGCGATCGGCATTTCCCCAGATTTAACCGTCGGAATTGTCATCGGAATTGAAGTTTCCCCAGATTTAACCGTCGGAGTTTCCGCAGGCGTTGGAGTCGGAATCGGAGTTTCCGCAGGCGTTGGAGTTGGAGTTGGAGTTTCCGCAGGCGTTGGAGTTGGAGTTGGAGTTTCCGCAGGCGTTGGAGTCGGAGTCGGAGTTTCCGCAGGCGTTGGAGTCGGAATCGGAGTTTCCGCAGGCGTTGGAGTTGGAGTTTCCGCAGGCGTTGGAGTCGGAATCGGAGTTTCCGCAGGCGTTGGAGTTGGAGTTTCCGCAGGCGTTGGAGTTGGAATCGGAGTTTCCGCAGGAGTTGGAGTCGGAGTTTCCGCAGGAGTTGGAGTTGGAGTTTCCGCAGGCGTTGGAGTCGGAATCGGAGTTTCCGCAGGAGTCGGAATCGGAGTTTCCGCAGGAGTTGGAGTTGGAGTTGGAGTTTCCGCAGGCGTTGGAGTTGGAATCGGAGTTTCCGCAGGCGTTGGAGTCGGAATCGGAGTTTCCGCAGGCGTTGGAGTTGGAGTTTCCGCAGGCGTTGGAGTTGGAGTCGGAGTTTCCGCAGGCGTTGGAGTCGGAGTTGGAGTTGGAGTTGGAGTTGGAGTTGGAATTGGAGTCGGAGTTGGAGTTGGAGTTGGAGTTGGAGTTGGAGTTGGAATTGGAGTTGGAGTTGGAGTTGGAGTTGGAGTTGGAGTTGGAATTGGAGTTGGAGTTGGAGTCGGAGTTGGAATTGGAGTTGGAGTTGGAGTTGGAGTTGGAGTTGGAGTTGGAATTGGAGTTGGAATTGGAGTTGGAGTTGGAGTTGGAGTTGGAATTGGAGTTGGAATTGGAGTTGGAGTTGGAGTTGGAGTTGTATCTACAATAGTCAAAACAGCACTAGAAACTGCTCCTAAATCTGCTTCATTAGTGGGATTATTTAGAATTAAATTGACAGTTTCACCCTCTTCTATTTCCGAATCGTCTAGAATTGCAACCGTAAAAAATTGAACAGTTTCACCAATTCCAAAATTTAATACTCCCGATGTCTGATTGTAGTCAATTCCAGGACTCGCAGTCCCATTATTTGTACTATAACTGACAGCAGCAGCCACATTATTACCATCAGTCCGAGTAACCGTAATTGTCGCAAAGTTACTATCTTCATTAACACTGTAGCTGGCGTTACTGAAGTTAAATGTGCCGGGATTAGTCAGGTTGATAGTGAAAGTTTGGTTGGGGGAAGTATCGACACCGCCGTTATCTGTGCCACCATTATCTTTCAGGTTTAACGTGATATTAGCACTGCCGATCGCCCCTACGGCCGGTGTAAATGTTAGCGTGCCCGCCGAGTCGATCGCAGGTGGTACGCTAAACAAAGCAGCATTGTCATTCCCCGTAACTTGAAACGCGAGAGTTTGTCCCGACTCGTTGGCGGGGCCCCGAGAAATCGCCGTCGCCCAGCCGGGGATGGTTTGCGCGCTGGAGTTACTCTTGAGAGTGCGATCGCCCCCTTTGACAAACGAAGGTGCATCGTTAACTGGATTGACTGGAAGCCTGTAGGTAATGGAATTCGTGCTAAATGCCGTCGTTCCCCCGGTAGATGAAGCATTGACGCCCGCAGTACCGTTACCGACTCCATTCGTTCCATCCCAAGCCCGAAACGTAATTGTCGGTTCGCTGCCAGCGGTACTGTAATAGTCTGGGTTGGGTACAAAGCGGACTTTCGCAGGCGTTTGCAGGGAAACCCGCGTCAAGTTGATGTTAGCTTGGGCCGAGGTTGTGTCGTCGCCCAGAAATAGAAAGTTAGGAGTTTCGTAAGGGTCGATCGCCCCACTAAATGCAGAATAATCTCGCAGCGGGCCGGTTAGTATAATATCGCCACCCTCAGAAAGAAAGTAATTATCGCCTTGAACTCTGAGAGTGTAGTCAAAAGCATTATTGGTATTGTAAGCAACGTTTTCGGCGGCCAGAAATAAGCCGTTGATTTGCCCGCCCGGATTGGGAGTAATGCCGTCTCCTTGGGCAAAGATATTGCCCGTAGTTGCAGATAGCTGCTGGAAACCGATTTCAATTGCTTTGCGATCGCTCGTAACGGCAACAATGCTAAAACCCGCTCGATTTGAATTAGTGCGAGCTTCTGATATAATTTGGAGATTAAAATCCAAGCTAAATCCCGAAGTGCGATCGAGCGGTGGAAATAACGGATTTGCCGGATTGTTCGTATAGCCGGCATAAATGCTGTTGGCAGCAGTGCTGTTTAAATTAACTCCATTACCGCTATATATTTCTGAAGCAACAATTGTCGGAGAAATTAGATTTAAATTAGTCAAAGAAAGCCAATTTTGAGCGCTGGGAGTATTGCCGTTCGCTCCCTTATACAGAGGATTGCGACCGAGGACTGTTGCTGAAGTTTCCGACACTGTGCCAAAATCTTTCCAAGTAGTACCGTTAGTTGAAAATTGCCAGTTACCGTTAGTATTGTCTGCTTCCGTGACTGCGACACCCAACAGATCGTCACCAGCATTGGCATCACTACCTAACTCGCTAGTGGTTGCAAAAATACTAAATCCAGGGTTAGCTGCGCTGGCTGTGTCTTCATCAATTGCGGGCGCACTATTAAAATTAGAATTTCCTAAAGTTGGAGCGCTGTTAACTTGGGGGTTGCGGAGCTTGTTAATATAAATACTGTTAATTCCGCCGTTGGGCAAACCTAGAGAACCGGAAGTATTAACAGCATAATTAAGAGTTTTATTTACACCACCAACAGCGCTAAAAAACTCGATATTACGCCCTATATTTGGGGCTGAAACTTGCACTTTAGCTGCACTAGCAAAGGCTCCGTGTGTTCCCGATGTCCTCCAGGCGATCGAATCTACTGTATCGAAATTTGTAGTGCTAGTATTGTCAACATAAACAACGTCTGACTCCGCTAAATTCCCATCAAAATTTCCCACGGGCAGCAGCTTTGTCAAAAATCCACCTGTGGGACTCAATCTAATGTTCCAATCATTATTTGTTCCCAAAGGTATGGGGTTATAGGTAATCTCTTGATTGACAATTGCTCCACCGATCGCAATTATAGTTCCTGCTTTAAACACAGGAGCAATACTTGCCATATTAGTAAATTTATAAGCCGAATATTTAGCTGTTGTTGGCTCAGTTGAGTCGCCAACAAAATAGCTCTGAAGCTGAGTTGCACTTACATCTTCTGTCAGCAGTAACTCTACATACTCGTTGCCTGTCCAGTCTCCAGTATCGCGGCGGAATTCATTAATAATTATCTGTCCCATTTGGATGCACCTGATATTTAATATAACAATCCGATCGAATGTGGCAAGCACATTCAACTGCGTGAAAAATTTAAGCAGGAGAGTATTTTGTTCTCTACCGATAACCTGCCTTTTAGTTCAGTCGTAGGGCGCGTCGGATAATTTGCTTGACACATCGCATAAAATGTGAAAAACTGACGCACCCTACCAGATAACTACTGAATGATTTATATGAATCAATCAACCTAAAATAATTATTAATAAATTAACCGAATTAACCTTATAATGTCAAGCATTAAATAATTTCAATAAACACTGCACATAAAAATATGTTTATCGGGCAATGACTCGCAAATTTAGATTAAAAATAACCAACCAATCATGTCACATCCCATCGATGTTTGATTGGCAAAACCTTAGTCAAACTCAAAGGTTATGAAAATCAAGATCGTATTCCCATTGGTAATTAATTAAAACACTTCGTCTTCGATTCCCACCCACCATTCGCCCAGATTCATTAAATCTTGGTGAAGATCGGTAAGTTCTTTGAGATATTCTTCAGTAGAAATCTCCGATCGCCTTTCTTGCAATTTTTTCATCCGCAGTTGCACCAACAGCCACGGTTTAGAAATCCCATCGGTTGCTTCGATATATTTGGCTAAGTCTTTGCTGTTCATGATTATTTTTTAGATGGGAATGATTTAACCGCAGAGAGCGCAGAGAACGCAGAGAAAAAAATAATTATGATGCCAACTGATTTAACATTATACCACTTTGAAACTAATTTAAAAGCTCTCATTTTCCCCAGTCGGTTTCAACCGACTGTCTTCTTTGAGCCAGGGGTTTAAACCCCTGGCGGACTTGCGGACTCGCCGCCAAACATCCTTTACCTGTAATCCGAAGTCTGAATGTTTTTCAACTTCGCCGCATATTTCATGCCGTATTCCGGGCGGCAAAAGCGATCGATCTGAGACTCAAAAAACGCCCGATTTGCCTTCAAATGCTTCGGATTTGGGTCATCCAAAGGATACAGCAGCGCCGTTCGCAATGCTTGAATTACCGCCGAAGTAACGCAGTACATCGATCGCTGAAACGTCACCCCAATCTGATTGAGGATATCATCTTCGCCGCGGCACCGCTGTTTGTAGAAATCCATCAAATAAGGCGGCAGGAAGTGCAGCATATCTTGGGCTAGCAACGTCGGCGGGATGCCGGCAGTTCCTACCGGGAATTTGTCTGCATACAAAACTCCGTAGTGGAAGTCTTTTTGATCGTCTGGAACTTCCCTGGCTTGCGCGTTGTAAGATTTGGTTCCCCGGAACGGTGAAGTGCGGTAAAATACAGCTTCCACATAAGGTAACGCTGCTTCGTAAAGCCAAGTGAAACCTTTTGATTTCGGGATAATTTCATAGGTTTCGCCGTCGATGAGAACGTGGTGGTAAATCGGACGACCTGCGATCGCAAATATACCATTTACCAGGAAATCCATCGCCTGGGGTACTGTGGTAACTTTCCCTTCGTCGTACAAGTCGGAAACTTCAAAAAACACCGGTGCCATTACTTCCCAGAATAAACCGAGATTGCTGTAATAAGACATTTGGCGGCACTGTTCCAAAAACATTTCGGGAAATGCTTTGTGCAGGGCCAGCATGAACGGGTCTTTTTTGAAGTAAGCTTTAATGGCGCGATCGGCATTAGCTTTGTATTCGTCGCTGTCGAGATAGGGATCGAATTGATTCGTCGGCACGTACAAGCCCCGGTGCCAAAGCATTCCTCTCATGCACTCTTCGGCAAATTCCATGTTAATGCGATCGTGCCACAAATGGTGAAACAGTCGCGGCTTTTTGCCAGTTTCCCCATTTTCCATGAACTCCAAAAGTTCGGGGTGGGCGCTTCCCGTTCCCCGCCACACCCGCAAATCTGCACCGTCACCTGAATAGTGATTTTGCAAATCTAAATACTCCTGGGGTAAGAAGTATTTAAAGAAGGGAAGAGGGTTTAAAAATACCCGTTCCGCGATGTAAAGTAAATCCCGCCAATAGAAATCCATCGGTACCGCGTAGGCCTTCCAAATCGCGATGATTTGCATCAGATTTTCCGGCGTATCGGGAATCATCGCGCCGCCAGCTTCCAGTCTGTGAATTACTTCTGCAAATTCGTGCTTAGAAGGAGGCAGTTTAGTTGCTGGTTTCGTAGGAGTTTGTACCATTGTTTTTTCCTTGGTTTGAATGAATCTCAATATTTAGAAATATTCGCTTGCGTCGGCTGCAGCGCAATGCTTGGAAGTTGCTAGTAGGGAAATTGCTGTAAGTGCACCTGAATTTAGAATTGTTTGCGCTATTCCAAACTTTTACACAGTTATGGTGGTAGTAGACTGGTTGTTTTTATTTTACCATATTTACAATCCGAATTCATATCATGTCTTGTCCATTACCATCACAAAAACGGTTTGTAGTGCGGACTTCAGTCCGCTCCGGCTGCGGACTGAAGTCCGCACTACAAACGAATCTGATTGTGGTCACTCCACCGGAGATGATATCGTTTGCCAACGGATTGTATAGCGGATTTAACCGATTCAATGGATGGATGTTGAGGGAAGAAGGAAGAAGGAAGAAGGAAGTTCGGCAACGGATTGTGTAACGGATGTAACGGATGTAACGGATGTAAAGGATGGAAGTCCGATGTCCGTCGGAAGAAGTCCGATGTCCGTCGGAAGAAGGAAGAAAGAAGAAGGAAGAAGGAAGAAGGAAGAAGGAAGAAGGAAGAAAGAAGATTTTTCTGATCTCCCCCGATCCCCATCGGACACTCTCCCCCTCTCCCATTCTATTTGTCCTGCTGATAGCTGACAGCTACTTGAGAATATCTGCCCGTTGACAGGGTTACTGCCATCGCATTTGTAGTAGATTCGCTCCACTTCAGCAGCCACACCGGTTGCACTCCCAAGAAGAAAATGATACCCGCTAAAACTAGGGCTGGCATATTTTCGGCAAACTTAACTGCTGGGTAATAAGCCGTGGCATTGTCCAATTTGCCAAAACAGGTGCGGTTGAGCAGAATTACAAAGTAAACTGCTGTTAAGCCGGAGGCTAAAATGCACAGTAAAGTCGGAATTGGAAATGCTGAGAAACTGCCTTGAAATACTAAAAATTCGGCGATAAAACCGACTAAACCGGGAATGCCGGCGCTTGCCATGCCGCCCAAAACTAACAGCGAACTTGCCGTGGGTAAGCCGCGCATCGGATTCATCAAGCCGTTGAGCACGTCCAAATCCCGCGTGCCTGCTTTGGTTTCGATGATGCCTACGAGATAAAACAGCAAGGCTAAAATCAAGCCGTGGCTTACCATTTGCCCGACGGCGCCGATTAAGGCGAGTTTGGTGCCGGCGGCGCAGGCGACGAGGATGTAGCCCATATGCCCGATCGAACTATAGGCTACCATGCGCTTGATATCTTTTTGGGCGATCGCGGTCAAAGCACCGTACATCACGCTCACTGTACCAATTATCGCTAAACCAGGAGCGACAATCGACCAAGTTTCGGGGAACATCTGCAAACCAAACCGCACTAAGCCGTAAGTTCCCAACTTCGCCAAAACCCCTCCCAACAGAATTGCTGTTGCTGGCGAAGCTTCCACGTAGGCATCCGGCAGCCAAGTGTGCAGGGGCACTAAAGGAATTTTAATTGCCAACCCAACTAGGACAATTGTTAGCAAGATTAATTGCGTGTTTAAGGGCAAATCTTGAGTAGTAATTGCACTATAATCGAAGTTTAAAGAGCCGCTCAGCCAAGCTACACCCAAAAATCCTGCTAAAACTAAAAGTCCCGAAACTGCCGTGTAAATCAGAAACTTCATAGCGGCGTATTCGCGCTGCTTGCCGCCCCAAATCGCAATTAACAGGTAAAACGGAATTAATTCTAGCTCGTAAAACAAAACGAACAGCAGCAAGTTTTGAGACATCAAAGCTCCCGCCACCCCCGCATTGATCAGCAAAATCAAAGCGTAGTAAAGCTGGGGGCGAGCTATGCCTTCACCAGTACCGTAAATTACCAATAGCGTTAGCAATCCGGTTAAAACTAGCAGTGGCAAAGATAAGCCATCAATTCCCAAGTTGTAGCTCAAACCCAATTGTGGAATCCAAGGCAAATATTCGTGAAATTGTAGCCCTGAATTTGTCGTGTCAAATTGAGTTAGCAGCCAGAGATTCAACAGGAAAACGGCAGCAGCGAAGACGGAAGCGACGGAGCGCACCCGCATCGCATTCATTTTTCCGGGCAAGAACCCGACTACCGCAGCGCCCAACGCGGGCAACCAGAGCAACGCACTAAGCATAATGTGTGAAGAGTGAAGAGTAAAAAATCATTTCAGTTGACAGTTGAAAGTTGAGAGTTGACAGTTACGAAACATTTGACAGTGGGCTTGGGACGGACTGACGGCGGACAATCGCGCTTAATTTGTTGACTGTCAAGTGTTTAAAACCTTGCCCTCCACTGTCAACTGTCAACTGTTTACGACTCAATCAAAATATTGACTGCACCCGTGTCTAAATCGTAATATCCACCAACAACCTTCAGCTTATTCTCTTGAATTAACTTTGAGATAACTGGAGATGCTTTCAGCCTTTTAGCTTGCAGCACCACATTGGCTTTGCAGGCATTTTCTAAACGATCGCCTGCTTGGCCTTTCGAGCTTTCTACAGCAGGCCTAATTGCGTCGAGCAAACTGCCAATTTGACCGGGAACTTGAGCGCCTTTGATGGTTGCATCTACCGCACCGCAACGTTTGTGGCCGATTACTACCAGCACTTTTGCTCCCAGCACCAGCGTGCCAAATTCCAGGCTGCCAATTTCTTCTGGAGTAGCTACATTTCCGGCTACCCGACAGACAAATAAATCGCCCAATCCCTGATCGAAGATAATCTCAGAAGGAAAGCGGGAATCAGCACAGCCCAGAATAGCAGCGAATGGTTTTTGAGCTTTGGCAACTTCGGCAAGGCGGGGTAAGTCTTGGTTGGGACTTTGGCGTTTTCTGTCAACAAATCGCTTGTTCCCCTCCATTAATTTTGCCAACGCTGCATCGGGACTCATGTCATTTTGAGCAATTGCTGGTTCCGGTGCAGCTACATCAGCACCTACTCGTGCTGCGAGTATTCCTGTACCTATTGCTCCTGCGACAAATTTGAGGGAGTTGCGCCGGGAAAGATTTACTTGTCTGTGATGGTCTTTCATGTATCCTGCCTTGTTGGATCGAGTTTGAAATCTTTATTCAAGACTTCATTTGTTTAAGATTTTAGGTTGAAAGTGTCACCTAAAATCTGCAACGTTATATCTCTTTACCCGCCGACAATCAGGGACAGGCGAGCCAACAGAGGCCAGCTTACTAGCAGTCCTAAAAGTGCAACTCCGAACAGAATTGTCAGGGCATAAAACTGAGTTTGACCGCTAACGTTGTATTTGAGGCTCTGCCCGCCGAAAACTGTGGCAAAACCGATTAAGTTCGCAAATCCGTCAACAATATTGCGATCGAACCAGGATATGATTTGGGAAACCAGACCGACGGCAAAGATGATGGTCACGCGGTAAAGTTGGGCGGTGTAAAAGTCGTAGGCAAAGAAGTCTTGCACGGCTTGAGAACCAATTCGCACTGGTTTTTCCCACTTTTCGTTGAGGTAAATAAATGCTCCGGCACCGATGCCGATCGCACTTGACAAAGCTAACAGCCCGGCCGCAGTATAATTCAAAGTTGCCCAAGGCAAAATTTGCCACGCTGCGAGCAACTGCGGGACGTGCAAAGTAAATCCCATTAACACTGTCATCGGCAAGACAAAAGGCCAGGCAACTTCGGGCGAACGTTCGGTCATTTGCTTGGGTTTGCCGCCGAAAACTAAACCGAAAACGCGCACTAAGCCAAAAGCAGTGACGCCGTTGACAAACAGCACTACTACTAACAGTGAAGGATGAGTTTTAGCCAGCCCGCCTGCTAATTCTGATAAAGCCCAGAAGCAGCCGAAGGGGGGCAGTCCCATCACTCCAGCGGCGCCGACAAGAAACGATATTCCCGATATCGGGCGCTTCGCCCACAAACCGCCGAGATATCGGACATCCTGAGTGATGCTGTTCCAAACTACCGAACCGATGCTCATCACCAACAAACCCATTGCCAAGCTGTAGGCAAAGATCAATGTCAAAGCTGTTTGGGTTTGTCCGGTACCGACGGCGATAAATACTAAGCCCATGTAAGAGCTAACTATATAGGAAAGGGTGCGCTTGATGTCGATTTGGGCGATCGCAATTAAAGACGCACCCACAGCCGTTGCAGCACCCACAATAATAGTTGTCTTCAGCCCCACGGGCGACAAAGCAATCACCGGCTGCAATTTAATCAAAATCCAGGCGCCGGTTTCCACAACCACCGTGTTCCGCAAAATCGTTGCCGGCAAAGGGCCTTCCATCGCCTCATCCAGCCACAGGTGCAGGGGAAACTGGGCGCATTTGCCCATCGGGCCGGCAATCAAAGCCAAACTCAACAGCGTCGCCACTGTGGGGTCAATGTTTGCAGTCTTAGCCCACACGGCCAACTCGTCAAAATTCCAAGTTCCAGCCAGCGGCAGAATTGCAACTACTCCCATCAGCAGGAATAAGTCTCCTACCCGCTTTGTCAAGAAAGCGTCGCGGGCGCCCGTCACCACCAAAGACTGATTGAACCACAGCCCGATTAGCAGGTAAGTTCCCAGAGTCAGAACTTCCAGAATCATGTAGCTGAAAAACAGAGAGTTGGACAATACCAAGCCGCACATCCCCGCTTCAAACAGCCCCATCAGGGAAAAGAACCTAGCCCAGCCCCAGTCCATCTCCATGTAACCGACTGCATAAATCTGCGCCAGAAGGTTCAGTCCGGTAATCAAAACTGTCGCCCCGACTGTGACAGCAGAGATGTCTACGGGAATGGTTAAGTCTAAACCTGCCACATTCAGCCAGGGAATCAACTGGTGTTGTGCCGGTTGGTTCCAGATAGCTGTCAGGGCGATGACGCCGTGAAGGAAAGCGAAGAAAGTTAAGATGGCGTTTACGTAACCGGAGGGTCTAGGCCCCGTGCGGCGAGTTACTGCTGGAAACCACAGTATCGACAGAAATGCGCCGATAAGTGGATAGCAAGGTATAAACCAAACGGTCTGGAGTAGGATTTGAGCCATTGGCACTACCTGTAAATGTTACAAAAATTTAAAAATCTGAGAATAATCTCGATCGCCATTCGGCTGAGGTCCTTCGCCAGAAGTAAAGAAATTTTGGGGTAAATGCGAGTTTCTTGTCGTTTTGAAACTGCGCGCTTCAAAATAGACTCATTAATTTTATATTAAGGATTGCCTGAAATTTTCATATTTCCCAATTCAGCATACTTATATACAGATAAACTGTGCTTATCGGATGTAAAGATCAGACGGCGGTTGAAACCGCGCCTACACAAACGATGTCCGGATGGTGCGCGGACTCAAGAGAGAATAACATAGGATAGGTCTTCAACCCGCGCACCATCCGGGTTTTGCCTGTATAGACGCGGTTTCAACCGCCCAGTCTTCTTCTAAGGATTAAAGTCGCTCAATTTCCCGAGCTAGTTCTGGGAGTTTGGCTTGTCGCTGTCCGATCGCCCTTGCTCTCACATTCAAAAGACCGATCGGCGTATTCAACAAATCTACCAGATCGGCGCGGGCGATCGCGCACTTAGCAGCAGCAACCGGCAATTCCTTTAACAGCCACCTAGCCAGCCGGTAAAAATATTCCCTGATTTTAAATTCCCGCATCAAATCGACGCCGTGGAGTTCGTGCAAATATTTATTCGACTCGCCGTAGCGATGCCATTGACTTTGCAACTGTTTTATTGTAGAACGGTGGCGGTGTCGGGCGATCGCACTTTCGGCAAAATAGATTTTATAGGATGTTTCCCGCAAAATCCGCCAGCACAAATCCGCATCGCCACCGCTCGTAAGGTAGGGGCGAAACAAACCGACTCGTGCTAAAATCTGCCTGCGTACAGCCAAGTTAGCCGTTTGACCGTAGGGACAAAAAGGGTGAGCGAGAGTATGTTTTTGAGATAAAGTATTTTCGCGGGCGGCGTGTTTTTCTAAGAGAGTGTTACCGGGGAGGGCGAGGATTTCACCGCAGGTAATTCCGATGTCTAAGTTAGCGAATGGTTGGACTAAATTTTGCAACCATTGAGGTTCGGGGCGACAGTCTGCGTCGGTAAAGGCGATGATTTCACCTGTTGAGGCGCGAATTCCTTTGTTTCTGGCGGCGTAGGAACTTTGAATGGTATTTTCGCTGAGATTGCGAAGGGTTATTTGATTGAATCCCTCTTGGTTGGGGGATTTGGCTGCTGCTTGAAGGATGGTTGAAGTGTAATCGCGACTTTTGTTGTCTACTAAGAGATATTCTACTCTGTTTGTTGGATAAGTTTGCGATCGCAGACACTCGATTAAATCCGGCAAATCCTTCTCGCCGTTATAAACAGGTACTACAACCGAAACAAGGGGTAAAAACTCCGCACTGTTCATTAATCCTCTCTGCGGGTTGCTGAGTCAATCAGGACTGAAGTCCTTATTACAAATCGGTTCGTAGTAAGGACTTCAGTCCTCTCTTAAAGTTTGTAGTAAGGACTTCAGTCCTCTCTTAAAGTTTGTAGTAAGGACTTCAGTCCTCTCTTAAAGTTTGTA
>NZ_JAEQCI010000010.1:93324-100473 GCF_020738565.1 Microcoleus sp. PH2017_12_PCY_D_A
TCTTAAAGTTTGTAATAAGGACTTCAGTCCTCTCTTAAAGTTTGTAGTAAGGACTTCAGTCCTCTCTTAAAGTTTGTAGTAAGGACTTCAGTCCTCTCTGCTAGTTTTTGAGTTAATAAGGACTAAAGTCCTTACTACCAACCAGTTATCGAATAATTTCTACTTCTGTACCTTTTTGTACAAACTGATACAACTCATCAACATCTTGATTTTCCAGCGAAACGCAGCCTAAAGTCCAGTTCGATCGCTCTTTGATAATTTTCTCTGAATTAGCCGGTACGCCGTGAATCCCAACCTCGCTGCCAATACTATCGTACCATTTGATTGTACCTGCTTGCTTGGCTTTGATATGTTTTCGCCAAGATTGTTTAGTTGGATAATCCAGCCAGATAAATTTCGACCAAGCTGTGTGAGGATATAAATCTTTGATGCTAAAGATTCCTTCCGGCGTCCGCGAATCGCCTTCTTTTAGTTTATCGCCTGCGGGATTGCTGCCAAATACAACAGGATAAGATTTGACCGGCTTTTTCTTGTCATAGACAGTTAATCTGTATTTTGATTTTTCAACCAGGATTGAAATTCTATTTTTATCTAACTTATCCGGTTCGCCTAAAATTTGTGAGAGGGGTTTGTCGTAGTTGAATAATTTATCTGGTGGCAATTGGCTGTGTAAAGTCGTTAAATCATCAGCCGGACAATTAGTTAAACAGAAAACATCTAAAATGTAGGGAATGGGAACAGCATAACCGAGTCTGACGAGTCTCCAGTAAAAAAATGAGCTAGCAGCCAGCAATAGAAGGGCGGCTGATGAAGCAATTATCCAAATATTGCCCTGTCTTTTTGTGAGTTCCATTGCATTTACTGGGGAGAGCAATTTTCAAAATTATAACTTATGAGCTTGGCACTGGCAATATGCCAGTTCCACAACAGAATGAAGTATTAGTGGCACAGGCATCTTGCCTGTTTTTTAACTAAATTTAATATTAGTGGCACAGGCAGGAAAGCCTGTGATTTAGCTAAATTTAAGATTAGTGGCACAGGCAGGAAAGCCTGTTTTTTAGCTAAATTTAAGATTAGTGGCACAGGCATCTTGCCTGTTTTTTTAAGTCTGAAACGGGCAAGATGCCCGTTCCACAACTGCATTGAGTTCCTGTGGAACGGGCATCTTATTTGTTTTTTAACATGGCAGAAAACATCAGCTACATATGCTGTAAAGTCTGTTACTAATCTGCTGTTAACTATTGCCAGTGAACATCAGAATCATTAACACTAACACCCCGTTAGTTAAATAAAATATCCCAACTACCTGAGTTTCCAACCAGCCACAGAGTTCTAAATGGTGGTGCAGCGGAGCCATTCTTAAGAGACGCTTGCCGATGCCATCCGGGCCTTTTGTAGCTTTGTAATAAGTTACCTGAGCAATTACGGACAGCGTTTCAATAAAGAAAATACCGCTGATTATTAATAATATCCAAAGGCTATTTGTTAATAAAGCTACCGCACCCAACGCACCGCCCAACGCCAACGCACCTGTATCGCCCATAAACACTCGGGCTGGATTGCGGTTGTGAGTTAAGAAACCGAGACAACTGCCGCTGATACAAGCGCAAAATATCATTAATTCTGGCGAAGTTGAGGCTACAGATGCGCCTAATCCCAAAAGTGCGATCGCGCCCAAACCTCCCATCAACCCGTCAACACCGTCGGTAAGATTAGTAGCATTGCTTTCAGCAACTAACACAAAACCAGCCAGCGGCCAAAACAGAAAACCTAAAGGCAATACCCAACCGAAAGGCAAAGCAATGTTTGTAGAAATACTTGGATTGTGGAACATCAACCACAGACAAAATAGAGCTGCAAAACCTACTTGCAAAGCCAATTTCATCCGGGGTGAAATACCTTTATTCGACTTGCGGCGCAAAATTTGCCAGTCATCGAGCCAGCCGATGAAACCGTAAGCTAAAGTTAAAGCCGATACGGCAACAACATCTGAGTTAAATCTTGACGAAATCAAGGCGACTGCGACTCCTGCGGGCACAAAAAATATGCCTCCCATTGTCGGGGTTCCCGCTTTTTTCAAGTGGGCTTGGGGGCCGTCTTCGCGAATTATTTGTCCGGCTTTCAGTTGCTGGAGTACGGGCACAACTAGATAACCTAAACCCGATGCAACGAGAGCACAAACAGCTAGTGGCATAAATAGCGATGCAGGCGCATCCAAAAATCTACCCGCTGCTACATCTAAACCGATCGCTACAATGCCCAGCCCCAAACCCAGCAGCAGGAATAAATTCCTGCCTGTAAGTTTGAAAGGCATAGTAAAAGGGATTTTCTCATCCACAAAGTTATCCATATCACTCCTCAACACACACCATTTGAGAATAAGCATTTGACAATTGGAGAATAGGGTGGGATACAGGAGATTGGGAAATCTCTTGGTTTTTCTTCCCTGTTTCCGGTTGATTCGTTGACCAGCCAAAAACGCTACAAACCCTAAACTTGACTAATCGATTATCCCCAAATTTTAGACTTTTGTTCGAGATACCAGATTCATCATTAGAGTGAATCTAAAATTCTTCAATCTAAAATCTAAAATCTAAAATCTAAAATCGACTGACCATTCTTTCTACAGTTATTCGTCCCCTACACCCGCATCATCTTCTACTTCTTCTTCTAAATCATCGTAAGGACTGTCGTCAACTGCCATCAACTCGGAAATTTCTTCTTCGTGCAGATAGTCGGGTTCTTGAACATCCCTTGCTAAGAGACGATTGTTAGATTCCAACCAGTCTAAAAGAGAAGATTGCTGCTTTAATGGAATTACATCCGCAGGCAAGTGGCGAGGTATTTGACGCAGAGATGGGTTGTACATGATTATCGGTTTCTAAAGACAAAGACGCGATCGAGTAGAACTAATGTTGTGCCGACTGACTGCTCCTTCGATCGAACACTTGCAAATCCGGCATTTAGCAGAGCTAAGGCATTATACCACAGACACTCTTTGGTTCCGGATCCCGATAGGATGGCTGACCGATTCGGGCGATCGCCCCCAGTCATCGGCCTCAGGATAACATTAAAATCCGATATTGCCAATCCCTATTTCGCCGTAAGTATTGTAATCTGAGGCGATCGTCTTTGAAAGTATCGCGCGACACGGGGCCAGCCAGCGGTTGAGTTAGAACAGTTTCATGGTTTTGCGTCAAAGCCTGATGGTGAAAGCCTTTTACCTTCTTCAACCAATTCTCAAACAATAAATCTCAGGATGGATATAACAGCGGCGGTTTTATACCACAAAGACGGTTACGACACCGGAGGGCAAAAACTTCTGGGGCGTCATTCAGCCGGAGAAGGATTTCTTAAAAGCTTAGTCCAACACGGTACCGCTGACTATCTGTACTGTTACGCAGACAGCGAAGCAACTTTTAAGGAGTTTTGTTCGCGCATCCAACCTTGGCTGCAACAACCTCGGAAAGTCCGCTGGATTGCGACGGATCGACCAGATTTGCTATCTCAACCGGGTACAATCTATCGGCCCGATCCCGCCCTTGCCGAGATGGTTTGGGGGCGCAGATTTGTCGATCAGCGCGCTTACAGCGTTTGTGGCGTTACCCATACGATCGCCACTAAGTATGTCATGGAATCGATCGGCAATTTGATAACTGCACCGGTTCAACCTTGGGACGCCCTGATCTGCACCTCTAACGCCGTGAAAAACACAGTAGAAGGAGTTCTGAGGGAGTGGTCTGAATATTTAGCGCAGCGCAACGGCGGTCAACCCGAAATTTTGGTGAAATTGCCAGTTATTCCCCTAGGAGTGGATTGCAGCGCGTTTCCGCAGGGTGTGGAAGCAGTCCAGGCGGGCGATCGACAACGACAAGAACTCGGCATTTCTCCCGGCGATATAGTCGTGTTATTTGTCGGGCGATTGACTTTCTCTGCCAAAGCTCATCCGGTACCAATGTACATCGCTTTGGAACGCGCCGCCCAGCAGACAAAAGCCAAAATCCACTTAATTCAAGCCGGTTGGATTGAAGATCCGAGAGAAGAACCCGACTTTAAAAATAGCGCGAAAATCTTTTGTCCGTCGGTGAATGCTATTTTTGTAGATGGCAGAAATCCGGAAATTAGAGTTAATATTTGGTCTGCCTCCGATATTTTTATTTCGCTGTCCGACAACATTCAAGAAACCTTCGGACTAACACCCATTGAAGCAATGGCCAACGGACTGCCGGCAATTGTTTCTGACTGGAACGGATACAAAGAATCAGTACGCCACGAAATCGACGGCTTCCGCATTCCCACACTCATCCCACCGCCGGAAGCTTGTTTGGATTTAGCCCTAAATTATCTCGACGGCAGCTTGAATTGGCCGACTTACATGGGTCACACTTCCCTCGCCACAGCAGTTGATATTGATGCTTGCACCCGCGCTTTGTGCCAATTAAT
The DNA here is from genome assembly GCF_020738565.1 of Microcoleus sp. PH2017_12_PCY_D_A. Taxonomy (NCBI): domain Bacteria; kingdom Bacillati; phylum Cyanobacteriota; class Cyanophyceae; order Oscillatoriales; family Microcoleaceae; genus Microcoleus; species Microcoleus sp. PH2017_12_PCY_D_A. The sequence goes on from NZ_JAEQCI010000010.1 coordinate 97,768, forward strand.
TGAAAACCCGGAATTGAGAAGGCGGATGGGTGAAAATGCGAGACAAAGGGCGAGGGAGATTTATGATTGGAAAGTAGTAATTGCTGCTTACGAACATTTGTGGCGGGAATTAGCTGAAATTCGGGTTTCTGCACCAGAGTCTGCACCTGCAAAAGCTGGGAAACCGCCTTATCCCCTGGGCGACGATCCGTTTCGGGTGTTGGGTCATTATGCGACTAGAACTTTAAACGATGATATGATGCTGAGTCTGGGTGCGATCGCCACACCGGAACTGTTGAGAGAGTTGCACAGAATTTGGTTTACGAGCTTCGGTCAAGACCGCAGAATCTCTGTTAAAGTTCAGATAGAGATGTTGAATGCGATCGAGAAAAAGGGTGCGATCGGCGTCGGGGAAATTCTCAGGCGTTATGCGAACAACGAGCAAGAATCAGCATACCTCTATCGGACGCTACTCTATCTCGTGAAATTTGGTGTTTTAGTGATTGGGAATGGGTAATTCCTAATAGTTGATAAATCAAATAAGAGTCGGCGGTTGAAACCGCTACTACACAAACGATGTCCGCCTCCGCGGACTGAAGATTAGAGTAAATGTAGGGGCGAAATACGCACAGAGAAGCCCAATAATCATAAGCATGGGTAAAAAAAAATTATTTAGTCCCCGTGTATAAGTCATAAACTAATGACGAATGACCAATGACTAATGACTACTGACCAATGACCAATGACCAATGACTAATGACTCTTAAAAAAAACTATGCTTAAAAAATCTGCACTATTAGAGATAATTGCTGGTAAGAATCGCGGTTTGCTGGCGACTCCAAACGACAAACAGGCGATTTTAAGTGCGATCGCCCAATTGGAAGATTACAACCCCACACCGCGCCCTGTGGAAGCCGCAGAACTTTTAGATGGCGATTGGCGGTTGTTGTACACCAGCAGCCGCGCCCTGCTGAATCTTGACGGTTTTCCCTTGTTGAAATTGGGTCAAATTTATCAATCCATCCGCGTCAAAGAATCTAAAATTTACAACATTGCCGAACTTTACGGCTTGCCTTATTTAGAAGGAATTGTCAGCGTAGCGGCCAGATTTGAGGCGACTTCGGAACGGCGAGTGCAGGTGAAGTTTGAGCGGTCAATTTTGGGTTTAAGCAGGTTAATCCGCTATGAATCTCCGGCAAAATATATCAATGAAATTGAGTCAGGGAAAAAGTTTGCTGCTGTAGATTTTCGGTTAGATACTCGCGAACAGCAGGGATGGCTGGATGTTACTTATTTGGATGGCGATTTACGCATCGGGCGCGGTAATGAAGGGAGTGTCTTTGTGTTGACAAAAGAGTGATTTTGTGATGTTTGATTGAGTTCGATCGCTCTTAAGACTTCTCAAATTTTTAAGCAATTCTCGCTAGAATAGAAGCGTCAGGGGCATGAACACTTAGACATTTTCAGAATAAATCTATATAATCAAGTTAATTGAATTGAAAAAATGTATGACAACAACAACTGTAGTAGACATCGGGACTTTAATTATCCGCGATCGCAACCTTCGAGGCGGCCGTCCCATTATTGCTGAAACTGGTACTTCTGTCCGCCGCATCGCCGTTTTGTACAAGCAGGGTAATAGTGCGGAAGAAATTGCTAGGCTGATGACTCACTTATCGATCGCACAAGTTTATGCAGCTTTAACGTATTATCATGCTAATCGAGCAGAGATTGATACAGATTTAGCAGAGGAACAAGCAGCTTACGAACAGTTAGCAGAGTTACACTACAAAAACCTGAAGACAAATCCATGAGCATTATTCTACTGCTGCTAGACGAAGATGCTATGAATTCGGCTCTGCTTGATGCTCTACGCCTGCGGAGTGTTGATGTTATTTCTGTTGCAGAAATAGGAATGCTGTCTCGCAGGGATGAAGAAATTTTGTATTGGGCTAATAAAAATCATCGAGTAACCTATAGCTTTAATACTAGGGATTTTTATCGATTGCATACTGATTTGAACACCCAAGGGGAAGAACATATGGGGATAATCTTGGGACAGCAGAATTATTCAGTTGGGGAACAATTGCGTCGCTTGCTAAAAATTATAGCTAGTAAATCCGCAGAGGAAATGTACAATCAAGTTGAGTTTTTAAGTGCTTGGGGTGAAGAATAAGCGATCCCCTTAACTCATTCTCCTCAATTTATCTTTCTTTCATCCGCGTTTATCCGCGTTCATCTGCGGTTGAAAATCAAAAATGTATGACTTTTGCAAACAATTCAACACTTACTAAAATCCTCAAATCCACAGCCGATCGCAGCTTTAGATATGATAACCGTTAAAACTTAGCGTTAAGAATTGACAATTGACAATTATTGTGATATCTGCTTGAATTTTAATGGGAAAGGCGTTAGTACATTCCCGCCAAGAAACTTACTAACGCTCTTTCTGTACTCCTTACGAATACAACAAGATTATGTCACAAAACGGTTATCAACAGGGATTATCGGCGAATCCTAGTGCGATCGCGTACCAAAAACGCCTTTACCCTTGGGCGATCGCCAAACTCATGCCAAATATGCAGCGGACTGTTGTATGTCGGTTTCGGAGGCGATCGGATGCTGACGGGGGTAGTGCCCTGAAGGAAAGGATCGAGAGAATAAAACTCACGTCAAAGAAAAGTAGGCATTTAGAGTTGTAAATTAGCATTGTAATGATGCACAAAC
>NZ_JAEQCI010000019.1:0-55641 GCF_020738565.1 Microcoleus sp. PH2017_12_PCY_D_A
CTCGGTGATTGACTCGATTCAGGTTAGGTAAAATACTGGCTATTGGTTCGTAGTCAGGACTTTAGTCCTTTCTTTGATGCGGACTAAAGTCCTCACTACGAACTATTGTTTTAGGGTTAATTGACCGGATTTTAGAGGGAAAGCTTTTTGTTATTTCAATTGCATACTTGGGGCGCGCTAAGAGTTCGCGTCCCGCAAGATTTTAATTCTAGAGAGATAGTTTAATTTAAATGGCGAGCCGATCGCACTCATTTACTGAAAAGAAAATCCCAATTCCTATCAATCTGTAGTTTCGGGAGTTTCGGGGAGAGTTTCGACTACATACTCCGGTACATACTCAGCCACCTTTTCAGGTACATTCTCGGGCAATTTTTCCGGCAATTTATAGGGCAAATTTTCCGGTGGATTTTCCAGTCTCACTCGCCGGATCGGCAGATTTGCGATCAGTGACATAGCCCGCTGGTCGCTTTCGAGACCGAACTCTGACTCAGTGGTATCAATTTCCACGTAGCGAGACACCACCTCTAGAATTTCTCGGCGCATAGACTCAACCATTTCGGGGCTGAGTTCTGACCGATCGTGGGCTAGAACGAGTTTGAGGCGGCGTTTTACATCGTCGCGGCTGTTGTCAGGGATGCGCGGGAAAAGTCGTTCGAGAAGTGTGTATATCATGGTTGCGGCGGGTTTGTCAATGGTTGGGCATAGAAAAAGTCAGGCGATTTTAGATTTTAGATTTTAGATTGGGGAATGACTTATTCCCGTCTGGTTTGGAGTCGGGGGAAGCAGTTTGATGCTTTTTGCGAAATGGTTTTACTCCGGGAATTTTTCGGCTAGTTTTTGCGATGCAGTGGCTGCTATTAAAGGTCGATCGCCAATAGGGCAGCACATCACATAATTTTAGTATTGAAAAACTTGCGGAGACGAGATAAAAACGTTTCCCGACGAGGAGTGAGATCTAAAAAATCAACTTTTTCGCCTTCTAAACGGCGGGCAATATTGTCGAAGGCAGTACCAGCTAAAGAGGTGGTTTCCGACAATACTAATGGTTCGCCTCGGTTGGTGGAAACGATGACGCGCTCGTCGTCGGGAACGACGCCTAACAGCGGAATGGCGAGGATTTCCCGCACGTCTTGCACCGACATCATATCATTTGCCAGCACCATTGCGGGCCTGATCCGGTTGACGATTAGCCTGATTTTTTTGACATTGTTGGCTTCCAGCAAGCCGATGACTCGATCGGCATCGCGGACAGCAGCGATTTCTGGAGTCGTGACAATGATACCTTCTTGCGCCGGGGCGATCGCATTTTGGAAACCCTGCTCAATTCCCGCCGGAGAGTCGATCAAAATATAGTCATGTTTTGCTCCCAACATCCCAACAAGCTGCTTCATTTGATCGGCGCTGATGGCATCCTTCATGCGAGTTTGCGCCGCCGGTAACAGCACCAAACGCGGCTGCCGCTTATCTTTCACCAAAGCTTGCTCTAACCGGCACTCTCCGGCTAGAACTTCTAATGCCGTGTAAACAATGCGGTTTTCTAAGCCCAGCAGCAAGTCTAAATTTCTGAGGCCAAAATCGGCATCAATTACCGCAACGGTGCGCCCCCGCTTAGCTAAAGCCATGCCGAGATTAGCTGTCGATGTGGTTTTTCCGACTCCGCCTTTCCCTGATGTAACAACAATAATGCGAGCCATAAGCGATTTTAGATTTATTGGTAATTAGTCATCAGTCATTAGTTATCAGTCATTAGTTATCAGTCATTAGTTATCAGTCATTAGTTATCAGTCATTAGTCGTGGGCAATTAATCTTATTATTTGTCGTTCGTTGGCATTTTTTTTTGAGGATTTGGCAGCAATCTTTTATTCATTGAATCAACTCAACACTCAAAACTCATAACTCTCATTGTTCTACGAATGATCTCTGAATCAGCACTAAAATTTGAAAATTTCCTTGACTAACTGATTGAGCCAAGACCAAAATTATCAAGCGCCGACTTAAAGAGCAACAGTATTGTCAACGATCAATGACTACTAACGTTCGCGAGCGGGGACGCTCGCACTATGACCAATGACTAATGACCAATGACTAATGACTAATGATTCTTGACTAATTACCGCCGATTAACTGCGATTTGTCAAAATCAGAGGCCCTACCGATCCGAATCCCCTGAGGCGTCACATAGGCGACTTCCGGGAAAAACTGAGCGGGTGAGGTTTCTGGGCCTCGGGCAACGTACTTAGCAATCCTAATCACCATCGGTTCCATCTGCAAGGCCATAATCACGCTGTTGGTGTTGCCGCCGGCACCCGCGTGTACGACGCCCCGCAAACGCCCCCAAACCAGGATATCGCCTCCGGCGACGACTGAGCCGCCAGGATTTACGTCTCCCAAAAGTACGATCGTCCCTGGGTGACGAATTTCTTGGCCCGATCGCACAGTCATCTGCAAATATAAAGGTTCCGCCAGCGATTGCGGTTTTTCGGCGGATTTAGCCAGGGTAGAAACCGGAGGCTGCTGTTCTACAGAGTAGCCTGCCGTTGCCGCAGCTACGGCAGTTTGGCGGCGGCTGGTGTGGACTCGTTTGAGTTGCAGTTCCGCTTCCAAGAGGGCACCGGCAATTTCTTGCAGTTGGCGGATATCTAAAAGTCGATCGCTCCCCATCAATTGTACTTCTGCATTCGGCTGCCAAAAGCGTTCTCCAGCATTCAGCCTGAGTTTTAGCTGCTGGCAAAGTTCAGTCCAAGTCGATGCCGTACCAGTTGCGGGCTCGTTGTTGGTTTCTGGGGGAAGTAGCAACAATAGCTGTCCGTCTTCAGTCTTGAGCCGGACTTGCAGATCTAAGCTAACTTCGGGTGTTGATTGAGGAGTGGGGGCAGCAGCTCCGGCGGAGGCATCGGGTGTCATGGGACTGTTCGATCTCGGGTAGCGAAAGGTTAACATCAATATTAGCTTGAGTGGTCTTTTGCCTCAGTCTTTGGGGCGAAAAGTCGGGTTTTTTTATTTTTAACCGCAAGTATGGCAATTCTATTGCATTTTTGAACAAGATTTTTTTTTATTTACCGCAGAGGGCGCAGAGTACACAGAGAAAGAAAATTAAGAGAAGAATACAGTAGCTGTAAACTGCGTAATTTACCGCTAAAAGTAGCACATTTAACCACGTTTTCTAAGTTATGTAATTATTAATTTACAATTACTATGCAGCAAATAGAACGTTATCGCGGCAGTCTGATCGGTTTGGCAGTTGGCGATGCTTTGGGAACAACTTTAGAATTTTGTCGCCCCGGAACCTTTGAGCCTATTAACGATATGGTTGGCGGCGGCCCTTTTCGCCTGCAACCGGGACAGTGGACGGATGATACATCAATGGCACTTTGTTTAGCTGAAAGTTTGATTGAAAAAAAAGGTTTCGATCCAGTCCATCAATTAGAAACTTATCTGAAGTGGTGTATAGACGGACATTTGAGCAGTACGGGCGAGTGTTTTGATATTGGCAATACGGTTCAACAAGCACTTTGGCAGTTTGAAGATACAAAAAAGCCTTACTGCGGTGCTACCGAATCTTGGACTGCTGGAAATGGTTCGATTATGCGTTTGGCTCCCGTACCTTTGTTTTATGCTAAAAATCCTTTAGAAGTCATAGAAAAATCTGGAGAAAGTTCTCGCACTACTCACGGCGCTGCTACTTGCGTCGATGCTTGCCACTATTTCGGTACTTTAATTGCGGGGGCTGTCAATGGAGTTAGTAAAGAAGTTTTGCTTTCGGAAAGATATTGTGCGATCGCCGAATATTGGGCCGCGCACCCCCTGGTAGCAGAAATCGATGAAATAGCGGCGGGTTCTTTTAAACGGCGACAACCTCCTGAAATTAAGGGTACTGGTTATGTCGTTAAGTCTTTGGAGGCCGCACTGTGGGCGTTTTATAACAGTTCGTCTTTTGCCGAAGGGTGTTTGTTGGCCGTAAATTTGGGCGACGATGCGGATACAACTGGTGCGGTTTACGGACAGTTGGCGGGGGCTTTTTACGGCGAATCTGCTATACCGCAAAAATGGCTCTCGCAATTGACCGATTTTACTCTAATTGCATCTTTCGCCGAACAACTCTTGACTGTAGGACTTACGCACCCGTGAGTATAAACCGAGTTTTTATGCAACACTAGCCGTAGCCGTAGGGTGCGTCGCGATCGAAAATCCCCGCATAAAAATTGACAATCTCACAGAGCCGCACCTGACCAAATAATACCGAAAAAGGTGTGGTTCTTGATGGTCAGGATGTCGCAGCCTATTTCACCCAAAGCAAATTAGTGATGGGAGTTACCCAATTTAAACATAATTGGCATGGAATAACTTGGATGTTTGCAAGTGCACCAAACCGTGATATGTTTGCTAAAAATCCTGAAAAGTATGCTCCTCAATACGGTGGATATTGCGCCCAAGCTGCCAGTGAAGGCAATCTTGTTGTCACCCAGCCTGACGCCTGGAAAATTGTTAATGGGAAGCTCGATCTCAACTACGACAAGAAAGTACAGGCACAGTGGATGGGTGATATTCCCGGTCACATTGCTTTAGCAAACAAGAATTGGCCGGCTATTCTGAATAACAAAGAACTGTTTCGATCGGCTAAAATAAAAGTTATGCACGGGTACTCATGAACCGTTTGGTTGAACCATCATACTTGCCTCAAACTCACATCTTGCACCACTGCTAATAAGTTTTTGAAGGGCGGGTTCTCCCGCCCACCCCACAATAAATCTGATGTCTGGTGGCACAGGCCCGAAAGCCTTTGGTTGACAAGGGCGGGCGGGACGCCCACCCCACAAGCAATCTGAACTCTGGTGGCACAGGCCCGAAAGCCTGTGCTTGACGCCAATTCATAAAAATTTCTGAAAAAATATGACTTCACGGCTTAATTATTTGGGCTTGCACCGTCGAGACAGTGCCTCCAGCCACCGGATACCGATCGCCAATACCGTCATGTTCGGTTCGGTTATTTTAGCGGGTGAGTTAAAGTCTCTCTTCCTGCTATTTGGGATTTTATTGAAGCCTCGCGTTTTGTTCTATCGCGATCGGGCGATCGATTTCGTGAAAATCTCAAAAGTTTAGTTTTATCCAGTTTAAGAAGGAAAAAGTGCTTTATGGAATTTAAAGATTTTATGGCTTTGGTTCATCCTGTTTTAGCTGTGGCGATCGTTTTTCCGATGCTGGGTATTGTGCTGAATATGGCTTGGCAAACTAGGCAGCGCCGCCAGCAAATTGCATCCGGGGATAAGAGCAAAATTCCCCCAGCAGTCGGTTCAGAACACGTCAAAGCAGGTAAAATTCTGTCGGGATCTGTGGTAGGAGTGACGCTGTTGGGTTTGGGCTACGCTATTTTTGAGCATATTTTGAGCAAGGATGTTTGGAGCAAAAACTCGTTTCAGGTCATTTTCATTGTGCTGATGTTTGTGGCCACGATCGCCTCTTTGGTCATGTTATATCGATCGACACCTGCTATGTGGCGCGGCGTATTTGCGACATTGACGGGTGCTGGCTTGGTGATTCTTGGCGCTCAAGATGGCGTTTTTCGGCGCAGCGATGAATGGTATTGGTCTCACTACTATATTGGTATAGCTGCTGCGCTGCTGATGGTTTTCTCCCTGGCGATCGTTCAAGACATTTACAAAGATCGATCGAATCGCTGGCGCACTGTCCATGTCATCTTGAACTCGATCGCTGTGCTGCTGTTTCTGGGACTGGGAATGACCGGAACCAGGGATTTATTAGAAATTCCTCTGAGCTGGCAGAAACCTTATATTTATAGCTGTGACTTCGCCAATAAGACTTGCCCAAAGCCTTGAGCGATCGGATTACTTTTTAGGTACGTTGTTGCGCTTGAGCGCTCTTTCATGTTGTGGAAAAGAGCGCCCAAGCGCAACAACGTACCTTATATTTTTAATCGAAAAAGCTCTTGACATTTATCGCAATCTGTGTATTATAGCCAGTTCCGATGTTGTTACAAAGAAATATTTGCAAATCTTAAATTTTTATTAAATTAAGTATTATAATTGTCGTAACTTTCAACTAAGTATTTATTCTCAATATCATGATAGCGGATCAATTTCCTTGGCTGACCGCGATTGTCATGCTACCCCTCGTAGCTTCCCTCGCCATCCCTTTTCTGCCCGATACAGACGGCAAAACCGTGCGCTGGTATGCGCTGGGCGTAGGCATTACAGACTTTGTATTAATGTGCTGGGTGTTTTTGACGCACTACGATCCCAGCATCTCCACTTTCCAAATCGTCGAGCAATATCCCTGGATACCTTCTTTAGGCCTCAACTGGTATGTTTCGGTTGACGGGCTGTCAGTTCCGCTGGTGTTGTTGGCAGGATTGGTGACGACGCTATCCATTTTTGCTGCATGGGAAGTCGATCGCAAGCCGCGACTCTTCTACTTCCTAATGCTGGTGATGTACTCGGCACAAATCGGAGTATTTGTCGCCCAAGACATCATGCTGCTGTTCATTGTCTGGGAATTAGAACTAATTCCCGTGTACTTGCTAATCTCGATTTGGGGCGGACAAAACCGCCGCTACGCAGCTACCAAATTCTTGATTTACACCGCCGGCGCTTCCATCTTTATTCTCGTCGCTGCCTTAGCAATGGCATTCTACGGCGGAGGAAACCTCACCTTCGACATGGTAGAACTCGGCTTGAAGGATTACCCGCTAGGTTTAGAAATCCTACTTTATGCGGGATTGTTGATTGCCTTCGGCGTGAAACTCGCGATTTTCCCCTTCCACACATGGCTGCCTGACGCCCACGGCGAAGCATCTTCTCCTGTGTCGATGATTCTGGCCGGCGTGTTGCTGAAAATGGGCGGCTACGGACTGATTCGCCTGAATTTGGAACTTCTTCCGAAAGCACACGTTTACTTTGCACCGATTATGGCGGTGCTCGGCGTAGTTAACATTATCTACGGCGCGCTGAATTCCTTCGGGCAAACGAACATGAAGCGCCGCTTGGCGAACTCGTCGATTTCTCACATGGGATTCGTGTTGTTGGGTATTGCTTCCTTCACGGATTTGGGAATCAACGGGGCGATGCTGCAAATGATTTCCCACGGTTTGATCGCCTCAGTATTGTTTTTCCTGGCTGGCGTGACTTACGATCGCACCCACACCATGATCATGGACGAGATGGGCGAGATTGGGAAAGTGATGCCGAAAGTGTTTGCCTTGTTTACGGCGGGCGCGATGGCTTCTTTGGCACTCCCCGGTATGAGCGGTTTTGCTAGCGAACTCTCCGTGTTTGTGGGCGTCGCAACTAGCGATATTTACGGTACTTCTTTCCGCGCAGTAATAGTGTTCCTGGCGGCAGTGGGACTGATTTTGACACCGATTTATTTGCTCTCGATGCTGCGACAGTTATTTTACAACTGCGGAACATTGGCAGCTTGCGATCTTGAAGATCTAGATTTGCGGAATCAGCGAGAAAATCTGGATGCAGCGGTTTGTTTCGGTAATAGTTGCGTTTTGCCTGGTGATGCACCGTTTATCGATGCTAAACCTCGCGAAGTGGCGATCGCATTTTGCTTCTTGATTCCGATTGTCGGCATTGGTTTTTATCCAAACATGGCGATGCAGGCTTACGACGCGAAGACTGTGGCTGTTAACGCCGAAGTCCGCCAATCTTACACCCTCATCGTTCAACAAAATCCTCAGATTTATGCGAAGGGCTTTTTGGCTCCCAAAATTGCCCAAGTTTCAAAAGCACCTGCTTTGGGCAAAATTACAGGCTCTGAATCTGCATCGGCTTTTGGGATTGTCAAATAATTTTATCCAATTCTGTTTTTGCTGAAAATTGGGCGATCGCTTTTGTTAAAGGGCGATCGTTTTTTTTGTAGAAGGAAGTTCGGCAACCAAGTAAGGGTAGGGTGCGTCGAAGAATCCTAGGGTGCGTCGCGATCGCAGATTTATGCGAAAAAATCGACTTTTCGAGTAGCGACGCACCACGCAGGATGCACCTTAGACTTCTTCCATTCATTCACAAACTATTTTGATTTAAAATGAATCTGCGTCGATCTGTATTTCTTTGATTGACATTTGCGGTTGACCTATCATATCATTTCATTTCTGGTCGATCGCCATAACAAAAACGGTTTGTAGTGCGGACTTAAGTCCGCAGCCGAAGAGCGGACTTAAGTCCGCGCTACAAACGGATAAAGTTTATTATACAGTTGAACAATATTGCGACAAAACAATTTTTCCCCTTGTTTTCTCAAATATCATCTAAGGAGCGCAAATTAAATAATTTACACTCTTGAAAGTGGAACGGGCGTCTCGCCCGTACAGAAAGGACGGGCGTCTCGCCCGTTCCACAAGAAGCATAAAAACTGTAAGTTATTAAATTTTCATTCCTAAGGTGCGTCGCCGCTCGAAAAGTCGATTGAATTTACGGATTTTTCAGGGCGACACACCCTACAAATACTAGGGCAGTATTTTTCATAATTGTAATTTGCAGGCTCTGATACTAGCGCCGAATTTCTGCAATAATCTGGGCTAGATTTTCCCTAGCATATCCCACCTCAAGCATCGATTTATCTTCCAGCCCCGAAGCAACTTTCGTCAGGATATTTAGCGGTGCTTCCGAACCTACAGTTTTCAGGAACAACACTTGCAGCCGATTTTTAACTAATTCTACAATTGAGCGAGTGCGAGCCTCTTTACTTTCTTTTTGTTGAGCAACACTCGTACTAAGATTGTGAGTTTTTAACAGCCACATTCTTTCTATTCCTTGCGTTTTGACTATCTCCAAAATCTCCACTTGAATCTGCTCGACTAATCTTTCGGTTACATATTGCACGATTAAAGGCTGAAGCCTAAAAACAGTTTGCCCGCCTGCACTGATTTTTTCGATGAGAAAGCGACGGCCGAGAGAATCGAGATTTTTTAGCAAATCGGAAAGGGACGAATTGACTAACATCTGCTCTCGCAAAGTAGCTAGGGAAATCGGACTTTGAGCAATAGCCAGCCAGTAGGAAATCTCTTGTTCTGAATTTGACATTCGATCGAACTGCTGCGCGAGTAAATTGCTGATGTGTTCTTCAATAAATAACGCCGTCGCTTCCAAAAATTTGACAATATTTCCCTCGAAAAACTCGTGAATCGTTGTCGCCACAATCTTCATGGCTAACAGATTGCCTCCGTACCGGGCTAACAATATTTCCCATTCTCTATCTGGGGCGTACAAACCTTTTTCTTTGAAAATACCTCGGGCTATTTCCTCGGAAATAGCCGGCTTTAAAAACCGGACTTTTTCTCCAGCTAGCAAAGCCATTTCCGTAGGTTCTTCGGCACTAACTAGGACAAAACAGCTCTGGTGATTGACTTCACAGAGCCGCACAATTAAATCTCGATATCCTTCACAGCCTTCGCGGTAATGTCCCGCTAGTTCTTCTGGTTTGAGCACTGCTTCAAAATCGTCTAAAATTATCAGACAGCGCTGCTTGCGGAGATACTCGACTAGGCGCGAAATTTTGCCGTTAAAGTCGATCGCCTGCGAGGGATCCGCTAAGGGCAGAGCGGACTTTTGTTGGTTAGCAAAAAGTTGAATTAAGCCCGTGAGGAAGTCGGATGCTGTTGGTGCCGATCGCAGCGATCGCCAAATCACAAAATCAAACTCCTGCTGTACCTGTTTTGCTAACTGCACCGACAGAGTTGTTTTGCCGCTACCGGCCAAACCCAGCAGCGCTACTGCGCGACAATTATCGGATACAATCCACTGCTTTAAAGTAGTTAATTCTTCAGTCCGCCCGTAAAAAACTGTAACATCCGGTGCTTGGCCCCAATCTTCCTGTCGGCGCGCGATCGGCATATTGAACAGAGATCCTTTACCTCGACTAAAATCAATCGAACCCTGCTCCGTGTGGTATGAAAATAGCAACTGATGCCTCAATTCCGAGAGCTTTCCAGGGCCGTTCCCCGCAATCTGAAACTTTTTGTAAACTTCGCCTAGTCTTTTGCGAACTGCGATGTCGCTAATGCCAAGCTTGGTTGCGATGGTAGCCGTAGATTGCCCGTCGAGAGCCATAAACACAGTCTCTAACTCGGCATCTGTGACACCGCGCTCTTTCGCGATCGTTTGCACAAAGTTTTGAGGAATCGGAGTAGTCAAGGTAGGAATCTCGCCTGTACTAAAAATCTATCTTCTATTATATTCTCTGAGTTCTCGCGGGCGAACAATTGAATCTGTCAATCTTCAGCTTGCTTGTCGGTTTTTCGGGCAGTTTGAGATATTTATACCCTATCATCGATTTTGGTACTACTTCAAAAAAAGAATGCAACTGAATAAACTGCGATCCAAACCATGATGCAATCAGTGATGCAATCAGTCCTATTATGTCAGATAGAACAACAGCCAGCGAACAGGTTGGTAGTGAGGACTTCAGTCCTTTCATTGGATGAGGACTGAAGTCCTCACTACCAACCCGATCATTATTTTTTTACCGGACATGATATCATCTGTAGCAGCGCTCTATCAGCCAAAAACCTTCGTACTAGCGCGGTATTTTTCGGCAGAAAGCAGCCGCCAACTCCCATCACCCAAAAGTTCCAAAACCTGCTGGTGATATTTCAACAAACTCAATCGGTGGCCGACACTCACAAATGTAGTTTTAGTGGCTTGCAACTGTTCGTATAAAAGTTGCTCGTTCTTCAAATCCAAAGCACTTGTCGCCTCATCCAAAATAGCATATCGCGGTTGGGTCAACAACAATCTAGCAAAAGCTAAACGCTGCTGTTCTCCCAGGGACAAAATCTCTACCCAATCTAAAGCCTCATCAAAACCGCCCAATCTGTCCGGCAAATCTGCTAAGTTTACTAATGCCAAAACGCGGCGCAATTGTTCCTCATCAACCTCGCTGCTGGTGTTGGGATACAGAAGTTGCGATCGCAAACTGCCCAAAATCAGATAAGGACGCTGCGGCAAAAACAGCATTTCTGCCAATTCCGGCCGCGCCAGACGACCCGTTCCCGAGTCCCACAAACCCGCAATAACCCGCAGCAAAGAACTCTTCCCAGAACCGCTTTGACCGACAATTAACAGTCCTTCTCCCGGCGACACCGCTACCGACAAATCCTCAATCAAAGTCTTTTGATGCTTGGGAGTATCTAAAGTAACGTGTTCCAGCGTCAACTGAGAATCTACTACGACATCTATAGTAGTTCCTCCTGCACGAGATACCGCCCTTTCTGCTTCCAAAGTATCTGTAAATACAGTCAAGCGATTGATGCTAGCTGCAAAAGAACTAAGGGGTTCAATGCGACTGACAATCAGTGAAAAAGCGGCTAAAACCTGACGGAAAGCAAAACCAGCCTGAGTGATGTCTCCAAACTGGATCGTATCAGTTTTGTCGGCAAAGTAAGCAGGAGCGAGAAACAAAGCCGGAATAATCACCACAGCATACCCGTATCCAGTTGTAAAATAATCCAAATTTCGCTGCCAGCCAATTAGCAAATTAAAATTGCGGAATACTTCCACGAACCGCTGCTTTATTTGCATCGATTCTCGCTCTTCCCCCCCATAAAAGGCAATGGATTCAGCATTGTCGCGAATGTGAACCAGTCCGTAGCGGAAATTAGCTTCTTTTTTAAGTTGCTCGAAATTCAGAGGCACTAATCTTTGACCAAAAATCAGACTGGCGGTCGTGCCCAACATAGCATAGATAATCAGGAAAATCGAAAGTTGTTTCGAGATTGACCACAGGATACCTGTGAAAGATATAATAGTAATTATTGAAGTCAGAATCGCCAGCATAAATGTCAAACTTGTATCAGTGAACGATTTGACATCTTCAGAAATTCTTTGGTCGGGATTGTCGATTTCCTTGTGTGAATTTATTTCGTAATAAGCCCGATTCTTAAAATACTTGTTCAGAAACTTATTTGTCATCCATTCCCGCCAGTAGAGAGCGAATTTATCTTGGGTGTAGCGGTAAATTACCACAATGGGAGTGCCGACTACAAAAACCCCTGCATAGACAAAAAGATACTTCCAATAATTGAGCTGGTCTTTCTTTGATAGAGCTGTGTTGAAAAAGTTACTGACGTAACTAATTATGACATTCAAACCGCTGACAGACAGGGACAATAACAGCAATAAAGCCAATAATGCCCACGACTGCCAATGCGCTATAACTCTGCCTTTGATTAATACAAAAGCGCTGAAAGGAATAATTAGCATCAAGGCAATAATGAGCATTGCGGGAGAATGAATAATTCCTTGCAACAAACTAACTAACCCAGCAGCAATATTATTGAAAAAAGCGGGAAAAAGAGCGGCACCCCCCAAACATACAACACTGATGAGTACAAACATAGCAGCGAACAGAAATATTAACAACAGCGCTACTAATCCCAGAAAAATCCTGCCTCCCCCAGGCTCTAAAGGATAAAAGTAAGGCTGAGCGATCGCAATAAATCTTTCCCACAACTGACGGTCAAATCGATTCATCTTAGCTGTTTGCAAAACTACTTCGGCTTTTATAACATATCAAGTTTTATTAGCGATTGCCGCAGTAATTTATTTGGGAGTTTAGGGAAGAGATTGGTCTCATATCATGTCCGAAGAGAACTACCACAATTAAATTGGTTGGTAGTGAGGACTTTAGTCCTCATGAAAATTAGAGGACTAAAGTCCTCACTACAAACCAGATGGCGGTTATTTTACCGGACATGGTGTCACCCACAGAGGAATATTTGTTTTCTGAATTAAGCCGTGGAGAGGCAAACAGTTTCTAGGTTAGTTGTGGGTAAATCTAAAATCTTAAATCTATGGGATCGGCAGAAGTGGCGGTTTCGCCGATCGCCTCCGACGACGATAGATTGTAGTAAAATCGCTGGCTAATCCCCAAACTAACTTGCTTGAACACCCAATACAAAACAGCAATGACGACAAATGTTGCAGCCATTACTACAAACGGACGCTTACCAATCAAATCATTCATGACGGTGTTAACTAAGGCATCGGGATTCGCCAGAATGTCCCAAGTGTTGAACCGGATAAATCGTCCTAAATAAATGCCGATCGCCGAAAGTGCGTGTATAGTTATCTCCGTTGCCAGGATAAATCTACCCCAACCCTGTTGCTTCAAATAGTAACCCAAACCCATCACCGACAGCACGTAAGCCTCAAATCCCGCCAGCATAAACACCAGATACTGCGGAATCAGCGCCAATGTCACCACCCACACCGAGCTACCATCTTTAATCTGCTCGATCAGGTGAATGATATCAGTTAAAACGTAGGGTGCATTGGGTAAAAACGCGATAAACCAGAAAAAACCGCCCCACCAGCGGAGAGAGCGAACTCCGCGCTGCCGCAGTACCCAGATGTCTACAGCCATCAGTGCTAGCGTAATCGCGATCGCCCCCAAAACGTAAGTTGTGCCCACATCTTGCACAATGTGCTTGAGATAGGACAAAACATGGCGCGTGCTGGGCAAAAAAGTAGCGCCCAGGAGAACCAACGTACCCCACAGCAGCCAGCGCGATCGAGGTTTGCGGAAGAGCCAAAAACTCAACGCCAGCGGTACTAAACCTAAAAACAAATTCCAAGACATCCAGCGGACATTCTGTCCCATTGCTGCGATCGCTTCCAGGATTAATCCCATCATGTCAGTTTTTATACAATTAAAGGTTTCATGCAGCACCGCTTTCTCAGCAGCTTGAATCTATCTTAGTCGCTAATTTGTAGGGTGCGTCAGCTTGTGGCTCCTTGCTCAACAAAGATAATCAGGCTATGAGCTGATGCACCCTACAATAACTGTGTAAGTCTTCTTCCTTCTTCCTTCTTCCTTCTTCCTTCTTCCTTCTACTTAGGTTTTGCCGATCGGGATTTCGATCGCAAAAGTCGTCCCGCATCCGACTTCCGAGATACAGTCAATCTTGCCCTTGTGCTTTTCTACCACAATCGAGTGCGCGATCGACATTCCCAAGCCAGTACCTTTCCCCACAGCTTTTGTCGTAAAAAACGGGTTAAAAATGCGATCGATCACCGCCTGCGGAATCCCCGTACCGTTATCCGAAATTTCCACCATCACAGTGTTTCGATCTGTTACACCAGTGGAAATCACTATTCGGCCGTTCTTAGTCTCTGATAAAGGAACCGACAACTTTTGATATCGTTCTTCAATAGCATCAATTCCATTAGCAATAATATTCATAAACACTTGATTCAGTTGGCTCGCATAGCACTCCACCGGCGGCAGTTTCCCGAACTCCTTAATTACTTCAATTTCCGGGCGCCTGTCGTGACTCTTCAAGCGATGCTGCAAAATCAACAAAGTGCTATTAATTCCCGCGTGAATATCGACAGGCTTCATGGCCGATTCGTCCAGCCGCGAGAAATTTCTCAGCGACAGCACAATTTGCCGGATGCGATCGGTTCCCACCTGCATCGAACCTACAAGTTTTCTCAGATCCTCAGTCATGAAATCCAAATCTATCTCTTCAATGCGATCGACAATTTTTGCATTAGGTTCGGGATACTCGTGTTCGTAAAGATGCACCAGATCCAGCAACTGTGTAGTATACTGGTGTAGATAAGCAATGTTAGCGTGAATGAAGTTAACCGGATTATTAACTTCGTGGGCGATGCCTGCAACTAATTGACCCAAAGAAGACATTTTTTCAGTTTGAATGAGTTGAGCTTGAGTAGAGCGCAATGACCGCAGCGCTGACTCTAACTCTATAGCTCTTTCTCTTTCTCGCGCCTCGCTTTGTCGCAGAGCTTCCTCTGATTGTTTACGAGTCGTAATATCTTGGGCAAATCCAATTATTACCTTCGACCGACCCTGAGAATTTCTGCTAAAAATAGTATCCCGACTTTGCAGCCAAAACCATTCACCGTTTGCCGCCAGCATCCGGTACTCAATTTCCCTAATTTCGCCATCTTTAATTTCTGCAAATCTCGAGTGATATTCCAAAATTTTTGGCAAATCTTCGGGGTTAATTAACTGAGTCATTAGTGATGAACCCATCGCTTTAATTTCATCAAATGTATAGCCAAGAAGCGTGCCCATAGAAGAATTAGCATAGATATTTCGCTGTTCTTCCAAGTCATAAAGATACAAAATACCGGGAGTAGCATCGGCAATCTTTTGAACAAACTGCTGGCTCTCTTGCAAAGCTAATTCAGCTTCTTTGCGATTCGTAACATCAATGCTGATGCCATCGAAAACAATATCACCATTTTCTCTAGCTTCAGGACGCGAAATTATCTGAAACCAGCGAATTTGACCGGAAGGTAGCACGAACCGTCCTTCCCAGTGCCAAGGTTGCAAAGTTTGGGCTGAAACAGCAACGGATTCGTCATGATTTTGGCGGTCGTCGGGATGAATTAAATCTGTTATCAAAGCCGCATTTTGCAGAACAGCTTCTGGTTCTCGCTCAAACATTTCTCGGCAAGCAGGACTAATGTAAGGAAAACTGAAAGAGCCATCTGCACGCAACACAAATCGATAAATTACTCCCGGCACATTGCCCGACAGTTTTTGGAATCTTGCCTCGCTTTCTCGCAGTGCTGACTCTGCTTCTTTGCGCTCCGTGATGTCAGTAATTGAACCAACAATGCGGACTGCTTTTCCAGATGCGTCCCACAAAGCTTGTCCGCGACTGAGTATCCATTTGTAGGTGCTGTTGTAGCACAACAAGCGATATTCGGTGATGTAATGCGGCGTTTTTTTGTCTAAATGGTCTTGGAAAGCTTGCATTACTAAAGATAAATCATCGGGATGGGTGTTTCTGTTCCATTGGTCAAAGTAATCGAGATTTGGGATGTCTTCATATCCGGTGATTTCCTTAAATCGATCGGACAGGAATATTTCTCTTGTTTGCAAGTTCCAATCCCAAATGCCGTCATTGTTACCTTTGAGCGCTAACTGCCAGCGTTCTTCAGTTTGCATCAATTGAGCAGTTCTTTGTTCGACTCTATTTTCTAGTTCTTCATTGAGCTGTTTGAGACTTTCTTCTGCCTGTTTCCGCTCGATCGCAATTCCCGCTAAATGCCTGACAGATTCTATCAATTGCAGCTCAAAATTTTGGGGAGTGCGCGGTTGGGCGTAATACATGCCAAAAGTTCCCAAAACTTGACCCCCAGATGAGACAATAGGAGTAGACCAGCAAGCTCTCAGTCCAAAACTCAAGGCTAAATCTCGAAAGTCTTGCCACAAAGGATCGCTGGCAATATCTGTAACGATCACCTGTTCGCAGCGATAGGCAGCAGTGCCGCAAGAACCGACATTCGGGCCGATGGCTACTCCATTAATAGCAGCATTATAACTTTCTGGCAAACTGGGCGCGGCTCCGTGCAGCAAATGTTTGCCGTCTGGAGCTAGAATCAAAATCGAACCCATGACATCTCTAGATTGCTGCTCGATAATTTCAACTAAAGTATTTAAAGTATCGCCAAGAGTTGCACCCTGAGCAATCATTTCTAAAATTTGTTTTTGAGCGCTCAACCAATTTTCAGCTTGCTTGCGATCGGTAATGTCCCGGGCCATCCAAATAACAGTATTTTCCTGCATTGGCGCAATGTTAGCGGCAAACCAAATGTCTTTGTTGCCAATTTGCAGGCTGTATTCTAGTGAATTGGTCTGCTTTGTGTTGGCGGTAAGTCGAATTTGACTGAGAAAAACATCTGCTAATTCTGGCGGCATGATTTCGTGCAGAGTTTTGCCTATGAGTGCTGCCGGCGGTTTGTACAAAAGTTCGGGATTGGTGGGGGCAATTTTCAGGTAGCGTCCCTCTGTATCAATCACGAAAATTACGTCGTTCATTGCCGCGAATAAAGCTCGAAGTTGTGATTCCGAAGCTTGCAGGGCGAGTTCAGCTTGTTTGCGATCGCTAATGTCGCGCCCCACTCCTTGATATTCGATCGCCCCACCTTTTTCGTCAAAAGTTGCCCTGTCAGTCCACTGTATCCAGCGAATTTCGCCCGTGTCGAGAACCACGCGGTGTTCCCAGGTAATAGCGGGATTTTGTAGGCTTAAAGAATTGAAAATATCGCTGCAAAAGTTTCTATCTTCTTCCCAACTCAAAGGCATAAAAGAATTGCCGATCAGCTCCGATCGCGATTTATTGAAATAGCGGCAGTAGGCATCGTTGACAAAAGTAATAACTCCCGTCGGCAAGAAACGGCAAATCAGTTCGGTTTGGTCTTCGACAATCGCTCGATAGCGAGATTCGCTCTCTTGCAGCGCGGCTTCTGCTAGGATGCGATCGCTAATGTCTGTACCGACGAACAGCAGCCCGATCGATCGCCCTTTGCGATCGACCACAGGTTTGTTTCTCCAGGCTATCCAGACTTTTTCCCCATTGCGGCGGATGTTTTCATTTTCGTGTTGGAAGTATTTGTCCGGCTGTGCCAAACAGTCTCGAATCATTATGACTAACTGATTTTCCGACAGTGTAGCCGGATCTACAATTGTGCCGATCGCACTTTTGCCAATAATTTCTGCTTGTGAATACCCGAAAAAATTTTCCGCAAACTCATTAAAAAAAGTAATCTTGCCTTCATTGTCTAACTGCACAATAATGCTGTTAGCATTCTCAACCAGTTGCCGGTACTTAGCTTCGCTCGATCGCAGCATCGATCGGCCGTACATCCCCGTAAAAACCGCCACCCCGCTCAAAACTGCCAGCAAGCCGCCTCCTGAGAGCAACCACCCCCGCCGTGACGAATTCTGCTGCCATCCTCCCGCCGGAATTGCTGCCAACTGCCAGGAACCGTTGGGCAATAGCACTTCCAGCACCACCGGATTCTTCTGAAAAATCTCCTTGTCGCCGAAAAACACCTCGCCTGACACTCCCTTCCCATCTTTGCCGCGCACAGCGTATTGCAGCTTAGTTGAGGGATCGTTGAGTCCTACTTCTTGTAAAAGATCGTTTTGGTCGATGAGAACCCCTATCAATCCCCAAAAAGGCCCTGTTTCGGGTTCTGCGCCTGGGGGTGTGAGAAAAATGGGCGATCGACCAATGAACCCCACATTCCCCGCCAATAATTTCACAGGCCCAGCAAGCACAGTTTTTCTGGTGTCGATCGCCTCTTTGACCATTTCGCGCTGTGCCGGTACCTTTGTCAAGTCAACTCCGATCGCCTGTTCATTGCCTTGAAGCGGATACATATAAGCAATGGTTGTGCCTTTAACTAAACCTAGGCTGCGAATTCCTCTTTGCTGTCCCATCAGAATTCTCGCCATCGCTGCAAACTCGGCTTCGGTGATGTTTGGGTTGTGGGAAATGTCAGCCACGAAACCCCGCATTAACAACAGCCGAGAATTCAAAGAGCCTTCCAGCTTAGAACGGACTGTGCTGAGTCGCTCGATCGTGCTAGCGCGGTTGTGTTGCAAAAATCGCTCTTGCTCCGATCGGTCTAAAATGCCAACTCCGACTAAAATTGCTATTAATGTGGAAATTGCCCCTAAATACGGTGAAATTTGGAATTTTTTCAGCTTAAAGTATTCCATCTGTCGGCAGTTCAACTATATTTTTAAGTCTTTAGATAGATTTATTTTAGTTTCATTTTCCTATGCCGATGCAAGATTTCCGGCAGACGGGGCTTTTCACAAGTCTGCACCAGTTTTTTGTGTTCTAAGCTGTTGTAGATCTAAATTGTTTATTTCAATTCCCTCGGACATTCTCCCACTCTCCCCCTCTCCCCCTCTCCCACTCTCCCCCTCTCCCACTCTCCCGATCTCCCCATCTCCCCATTCTCCAGACTCGCGCACCCGAAACACGGGATTTATTGGCTAAAATAAGGTTAGCAATAATTTTTTTCAGTGCTCGGCGCTAATCATTACATAGGGGCAATTTGATGCAGGAACAGTTGATGGAAGCGATCGCACCTTACCGCGATCGAGTAGATTATCTAGAAGTTCGCCTCGAACAAAGCGAGTCAACAGCGATTAGTTTTCGCGGGCCTCAGTTAGATGCTGTCAACCGCAGTTTCAGTCTCGCCGGCGGCGTGCGCGCCTGTCACAAAGGCGGCTGGAGTTTTGTAACTTTCAACGGTTTAGCTGAGTTAAAAGCCCGGATTGAAGAAGCTGTCGTGCAGTCTCGTTTGGTAGGTAGCGAAAAAACTGTACTAGCAGATGTCACTCCGATTCAAGATTATGTAGCGGTGGAATTCGGTCGCGACCCGCGGTCTATTACTCTAGCAGAAAAACGCAAGTTGCTCGAATCTTACAACCAATTGCTGTTAGATTTCGACCCGCGAATTCAGACGACAATGGCCGGTTACAGCGATCGATTCGGGATTACTTATTTTGTGAATTCCCAAGGCACTTCGATCGCCCAAGAGCGGTTGGATGTCACCGGGCGCTTCGGGGCGATCGCCCGCAATGAAGATGGTGTCGTCCGCCAAGGGTTTGAATCGATTCATTCGCGATCGGACTACAATGTCTTGACAAATATCGAAGATCGTGTTAAGAGTGCCGCCGTTCGAGCTGTCGGCCAACTAGAAGCAAAATCGGTAAAAGGCGGTCAGTATCCAGTGATTTTAGACCCTTATTTGTCGGGGGTATTTATTCACGAAGCTTTCGGTCATTTGTCGGAAGCAGACGGCATTTACGAAAACCCGAAAATGCAGGAATTGTTGACTTTGGGCAAGCCTGTGGCGATCGAACAATTGAACGTAATTGACGACGCAACCTTGCCGGGATTGCCGGGAACTCTCAAATACGACGACGAAGGAGTGCCAGCTCAGTGCAAGCATTTAATTAAAAATGGAGTTTTAGCAGCTCGGATGCACAATCGCGAGACTGCGGGCAAAATGGGCGAAGCTCCGACAGGAAATGCCCGGGCCCTGAGCGCTACTTTTATGCCGTTGGTGCGGATGACTAATACTGCGATCGAATCTGGCGCACATTCTTTCGACGAAATGGTGGGCGACATCGCAGAAGGAGTCTATGCAGTGCGGATGTTGGGAGGACAAACCAACGGCGAAATGTTTACCTTTGCAGCAGCCGAAGGCTTCATGATTCGCGACGGCAAATTGGCCGAACCGGTGAGCGATGTCACTTTAAGCGGCAACGTATTTCAGACTTTAAAGGATATTGAGTCGATCGGCAACGACTCAGTTTATGCCTACGGCGGCTGCGGAAAAGGCGGCCAAAGCGGTTTAGCTGTCAGCGTCGGCGGCCCCCATTTGCGGATCAAAAATGTTGTAGTCGGAGGAAGATAATACAATTTTCGATTTTCGATTGGGGATGAATGATCTCATGTCCGGTAAATTACTATCACAAAAACGGTTCGTAGTGCGGACTTCAGTCCGCTCTGGGGCGGACTGAAGTCCGCACTACAAACCTTACCGTATTGGTTTTTATCCCAGTCAGGTGAACATTGCGGACCCAAAAGCTCAATAAAAAACCCGGTTTCTTGAAGAAACCGGGTTTTTTTCTACCAACTAAGAGAGGAGTGAAAAATTATGGGGTAGAGGTTGCCGGAATTCTGCATTTCTCGCGCAACCCTCTCAACCAAACTACGGGCTAATTTTAGTGGCAGCGACTTAAAGCTGTCTCATCTCATCTTCCAGCACCCGAACCAAATCTTGATTGCCGCTAGCTCTAGCCACTTCGATGCGGTGCATCAGTTGCTTTTGAATGTTAGCGCGGTGGGTTTCAGAGATTTTTTTTACATTTTGGCGATTTGTGTTCATGGTGGACGTTCCTTATATTAAATTTGGTGTAACTCCTACTTCTTTAATATAGCGCAAAATTTCAAAAAGTATCTAATTTTACAAAAAATTTACAGTTATTGACCGATCGACCACAATAGTGTATACTATTTGCCATAAGTCAATAGCGATATCTTGACAATTCCCATAAATACGCAAAGTCCGAAGCCAAGCGCTCCATTGCCGTAGAGCGCAATTGACCGATCGCGTACCTCCTCGCCGTGACAATACGGACTCTGCAACGCGCTGACACCGGTGTCGATCGCCTAAAAAAAGCGGGATGCCACCAGCGAGCGTGTCTTTAGACCTGAATTGTTTAACGCAACAGAGGCTCTGCTAGTTCATCCATCTTTTTAGCAAGTTCAACGTCCAAGTTACTGATTGCATGACCTACATCGTAAGTAAGCAGATTTACTTCAACTGAATTATAAATATTCAGCCATATAGGGTGATGTTTAATCACCTCTGTGTGGATCGCGACACTTACCATCCAACCCATTGCCTCATTAAAAGAATGAAACTCAAATTTTTTGTACAACTTACCTTCTTTGACTACCCAACCCGGTAGGCTCCTTAAGGCTTCATGTATTTCTGTTTCGGTGAGTTTATAGCCTGTCATTAGTTACTACGCTCCTGATAAGTACCTGACAAAAATCAACAATGTCATTGTTCAATGCGCTCCGCAATCTCAAAGCCTTGCGAGCGAAGCGAATTGCTTCGCTTCACTCGCAATGACATGGCTGCGTTTATTTATGTCCGACTACTTGTACGCTCTGAAAAGTTGGTGTACACTATACTCAATTGATGGTTAAGCGAAAAATATACTTTTCATTTTTGCTTGCTTCGTGCCTTTCTTCAGCAATTTTTTCCACATTAAAGTTGGGCGGAATTTTATTAAGCAGCGCTACATCTCCCAGAGTGGAATAACTGAAAAATATCTCTCCTTGAGGTGCAAGATATTGAGGAACCTGTTCGATAAAATTGAGGAATATTTTACCGCTCGGATCGTTTGTTGACACTTCGGCAATACTTTCAATTGGTTTATCTAACAAAGGGACGTTAAAAAGAATGACATCAAATAAAATGTCTGGCAAAGATTTGAACAAATCCGAATGGTAAATTTTAGCTTTGCGGGAATTTATAAACGTATTTATTCTGGCACATAGTACAGCACAGTCAGCGATATCAGAAAGGTACAGTTCCTCTACATATTCACCTAAACTCAGTCCCACGACTCCCGTACCACAACCTAACTCTAAAAGCCGTTTTTTCTTGGTCTTGAGATGTTGATATCTTTCCCGAATAGGGTTCAATAAAAATAAAGAGCTAGAACCGGGAGCTGGATGATAGACATTAGGTAGAGTAATAATATTCATATTATTAATTCTATAAGTGGCAAATTTAGTCTGTTTATCGATAAACGCCTGATGCAGTTCTAGGAAGGCTTGTGTTTGTTGCATTTTTCTGGAAGTTAAAGTGAAAGTTCAGTAATTGTACACTCAAATGATGCCGATCGTAAAGTAGGGTGCGTCGCTACGAACAATAGACATATCCCATAATTATCGCTTCACAGGCATCGGGCCTGTTTAAGATTGGCTTTTTGCCAGATGTCTAATTTAGATCTGGCATAATTATCGCTTCACAGGGATCGGGCCTGTTCAAGATTGGCTTTCATCCTGCTTGTTCAAGGTTGGCTTTTTGCCAGATGTCTAATTTACATTTGGGCGATCGTCCCCAAAGCCTCTACCAAATGCTGAAGGTGTGCGAGCTCGTGAGTTGCCATCAGCGAAATCCGAATGCGGCTCACGCTGACAGTCGGAGGCCGAATCGCCACAGCCAAAATACCCATTTCCTTGAGTTGGCTGCTAACTGCCAAAGCTGTGGCTGCATCTTTTAACAGCAGACTGAAAATTGGGCTCCGGGAATTGCTAATTGGTAATTGGCGATTGGTAATCGCCCCATATTTGAAAGTTTCGATATTTTGTTGCAACCGAACTCGGCGCTCTGGTTCTTGCTGCACAATTCTCACAGCTTCCAAAGCAGCCGCCGTGTCAGCCGGCGTCAATGCTGTAGTATAAATCCAACTCGCGGCTCGATTGCGGAGAAAATCAATTAAGGCAGCAGAGCCCGCAACGTAGCCGCCCAAACTTCCCAAAGCTTTGCTAAGCGTGCCAACTTGAATTAGGGGCAATCCCCTACACCCGAAATGTTCTGCACAACCGGCACCGCTAGCACCGAAAACTCCTGTAGCGTGAGCTTCATCTACTAATACCATAGAGTTAAATTGCTCGCCCAAAGCTAACAACTCCGGTAGCGGACACAAGTCCCCATCCATGCTAAAGACGCTATCGGTAATAATTAAACACTTGCGGAATTTAGCGCGATTTTGCTCTAGCTTGGCTTTTAAATCCTCAAGATTGCAGTGATTGTACTCTAGCGCCGTTGCACGGCTGAGTATGGCTCCGTTTTTGAGGCTCGAATGGTTGTACTTGTCAGATAATATCAAATCGCGCTGGCCGACAACTGATGCGATCGCCCCTAAATTCGCTAAATATCCCGAACTGAATACTAAAGCGTCTTCGGTTTGTTTTAAATTAGCAATAGCCAGTTCTAGCTGTCGGTGCAAATCGCGGTGTCCGCTGACTAACCTCGAACCCGTAGCACCCGTACCAAATTCCTTCGTTGCAGCCATCGCCGCTTGAATCAACCTGTCATCGCCGGCAAGTCCCAGATAATCGTTGCTGGCAAAGTTAATCAGCCGGCGGCTGGCTAATTTTACCACAGGCCCCGGGCAGCTTTCGATCGATTGTGGCGATCGATACCAATCAGCCCGACGAACAGTGTCCAGGGACTTCTCTAGCCAAGCGTAAGGGTCTGCATTCATATTGTCCAGCGATCGAGTAATAAGTTATATTGTCTTATAATCAGTCCCTGCCTATCAGAGAAGCATATGCCACTCACTAAAAAATACAGATTAGTCACCCGCAGTGATTTTGACGGTCTTGTCTGTGCCGTTTTGCTCAAAGAACTCGATATGATAGACGAAATTAAATTCGTGCATCCTAAAGATATGCAGGATGGAAAAATCGAAATAACAAATAACGATATTACCACCAATTTACCATATGTTGAGGGAGTTCATCTAGCTTTCGACCACCATTTTAGCGAAACTCTCAGACACGAAAAAATCAAAATCAACCACATCATCGACCCCTATGCAGCATCCGCAGCCAGAGTGCTGTACAAATATTATGGAGGCAAAGCAAAGTTTCCTGATATTTCCGAGGCGATGATGCTCGCAGTTGACAAAGCAGACTCCGCTCAATTTGCCAAAGAAGAGGTTTTGCAACCGGAAGGATGGGTGCTGTTAAACTTCTTGATGGACGCCCGAACCGGCTTGGGCCGGTTTAAACAATTTACAGTTTCCAATTATCAGTTAATGATGGAGTTAATTGATTACTGCAAAAATCATACCATTGATGAAATTTTGCAGCTTGCTGATGTAAAAGAAAGAGTAGACCTTTACTTCGAGCAATCCGAAAATTTTGAAGACCAAATACAGCGCTGCGCCAAAGTTTACGATCATTTAGTCGTTTTGGATTTGCGAAACGAAGATGTGATTTATGCCGGGAATCGTTTTGTAATTTACGCTTTGTTCCCCGACTGCAATATCTCGATTCACGCACTGTGGGGACTGAAGCAACAAAACACGGTTTTCGCCGTTGGTAAGTCAATCTTCAACAAAACTTCTCCAACTAATATTGGGGAGTTAATGTTAAAATATGGTGGCGGCGGCCACCGGAATGCGGGAACTTGTCAGATTGAAAATGATAAAGCTAGTAAAGTTTTGAAAGAGTTAATTGCCCAGATTGAGCAAAAGGGTTAGATTAACTTGAGTGATATTTTTTGCAGTCAGGACTTGAGTCTTCGATTATTTAAATTTTCAGGACTGAAGTCCTTACTACAAAAGGGAATGTTTAGGACTGAAGTCCTTACTACAAACGGGAGTTTAGTCCTCAAGGTTTTGAGGTTGCGGGTTCGGGGCGTTGAAATTTTCTGCACTCTTGCCTTTGACAGGTGGCAAATAATCTACTAAACCCATATCAAAAGCCACATCCGGCAAATCAGCAGCGTTATAATTTCCTGCTTCAAACAATCGCCCCGGAGTAAAACAAGGCTGCTTCAATCTTACCACTTCGCTAGGCGAAAACATTCCCCTAAACATTTTGCGTTCGAGTCCCATAATTTCCGCTCCTAAAACAACTCTCGCATTAATCTTAACAATTTTTTGCCCGTCGCTTCCCAATTAAATAAATCCGCCGTCTCCCGAGCTTTTTGGGCTACCTGAAAACGCCTGGGATCTTCGACAATTTTTCGCAACTGTTCGCGAACAGACTGAACATTTGGTTCTGCCCAATGAGGAGCATTTCTAATTTTTAGATACTGAGTATCGTAACATTCTCCGACGGGAATTAGATCGTAAGCAATGGGATAGCAGTTAGCAGTATTGGCGTACTCCGTCGGCCCGCCGTACAGAGTCATGGCGACTGGTAAACCCGCAGCAAAGGCATCCAAAATTTTAATCGCAAAACCTTCGCCGCGAAACGGAGCCAAAAAAGCATCTGCTGATAAGTATAAATCCGCTAGTTCTGTTTTAGTGAAAAATTTAGGCTTTACCTCTATTTTCGGCTTTAACTTGCCGAATTGCCTTTCCATATTTATGATATGTTCGGTTATCGCATCAGGATTTTTGCCACCATCTTTGATGATTAACTCTACGTTGGTATCATCTTGAAACTCTTGATAAAATGCTTGAATTGCGAGATCCGTGCCAAATCTATACAAGTCAAAAGAATTGGTCATGTGCAGAATATATTTTATATCTTTTTGGGTTTTTGGCCGTCTGGGAGAATAGAGTTGCGAAATTAAAGGATTGAAACCTAGAGGTATGACGGAGACTTTTTGGGCCGGACATCCAGCTTGGATTAAAACGTTTTTAGAATATTCACTGACGGCTAGGATGTGGGATGAATTGTTAACAGCATCGTAAATCCAGTAATCATAATCATCATCATTTCTGGCGAATTCGTAATTGATGGCAAAAAATTCTAAGTTGAGGTGTCCGTTGAGTTCTTTTAAAAAGAAAGGTTTCCAGTAATGAGACCATTTTAGCTGAAATAAATCTGATGGTGCGGAGTTCATCCACTTGGCTAGGAGGTGGTTTTCTTCGGCTGTGGAATTGCGGGTGACGTGAGAGGCGATTTCTGAGGGTTCGACAGAAATAGGAATCCCCATTTTGTCTAAGGTTTTCGCCAGGGATAGGGTGATGTCGGCGAAGGAATTAAAGTTTTGAAAGCCGACGTTAAAATGAACCATAATAATTAGTCATTAGTCATTAGTCATTAGTCATTAGTCATTAGTGAGTTATTGTAGGGTGCGTCAGATCGGAATGTGACGATTGCAGACAGATAATTCGCGGTCTGACGCACCCTACGGTTTGTGAGGGTTTGTTAGTTATATAGCGGTTCTCAAGCGTGGTTACGACTTAAATCTAAGATCGGCAATGGTACGATCGTGCTAAGAGGCCGATCGCACTAAAATAACTGTACAGTCGCATCCGCGCGCCACAGCCTCTGGGATGTTCCCCTGAATCACCTGTTTGAGGAGCCCTTCGCGACTGGCTCCGAGGACGATCGCATCGCATTGATCGTTTTGAGCCAAATCAATTAAAGCATCTGACACCGACTTAGCGCAAACCGCCGTCGCTATTACCTCACAACTAACCCTGCGCTTGATAAAATCCGCAGCTTGTTTTAATTCTACGCGATCGGGTTCTGCAACATCCGGCTGATGAACTTGACACAATTTAATCTCCGGTAGAGCACTGGCAGCCACGAAAGCAGGTAACAGCCGCAATGCCGCAGCTTGCTTGTAACTGCCGCGAATTGGTACTAACCAGCGCTGTAAACCCATCAGCGTGTGCAATCCCAATTCTGGCGCCGGAATGTCGGAATTAGGCGAGGAAAATTCTGTCTCTGGTGTCGCTGATGAATTTGATGTCACAAATTGAGAATTTTCTGCGTCATCAACCCCTGCGGCATTTAACTGCCATTCTGTAGGCGCATATTCCCGCGCGCTGCTAGCTGCTAAAAACTCATTTTTCGAGGGTGTTACTAATAGTTTTTCGCTCCATTTAACTAAAACTACTTCGCAACCTGCTTGCCGAATTACCGTATCGACAACATCGCCAAAAATGCGTCCAGTTGTGGATAATTCGCCTTGCCAGCCCATCAAAATTAAGTCAATGTGACGCTCCCTAATTGTCTCCAGAATCGCGTTAGGCACGTTGTGAGCTACCCGTATTTGGGTGTGTACTGGCAAGTTCCAATTGCGAATTATGCGCTCGGCTTGTTGCAGCAGGCGGCGGCTTTTTGTTGTTCGCACTGTGCTTTCTGAGGGGGAACTGTTGCGCGGTACTGTGATGATTTGCAGGCATTCTAATTCGTAATTGCGATCGCGCGCGATGGCGGCCGCCAGCCGCAGCAAAGCAGGTGCTGTTTGCGGGTTGGAAAGCGGCACTAATAATCGACCGTTTCCGACTTGGGGGGCTCGGGTTTGATAGACTACATAGGATGGTTCTGGATGGGGGCCTTGGGTGGTTTCTCCGCTGAGGCGATCGGATTCTACTCGGATAATGTCGCTGCGGGTAATAATTCCCACCAAACGGCGACCTTCTACCACTGGCAAGCGGCTGATATTGTAGTTGTTGAGCCTGTACAAAACCTCGCTTAAAGTATCGGTTGCTTTGACTGCGATCGGCTGTGGAGTCATAAATTCTTTCAGCAGCGATTTGCCGGAAAAATTGCGCTTGGTGGCATTTGCTAAATCGGTTTGACTGACAATTCCCACCAATTTGCCGCCTTCTACTACTGGAAAGCCGCGGTGGTGCGATCGCGAAAAAGCCTGGATCGCTTCATCGAAAGTCAGCAGACTCGAAAGAGTTTCAACTCGGCGCTGCATGACGTTAGCTGCGATCAAGTCGCTGAGAGTATCGGTGGCAGGTTTTGCCTTGGTTAGTTGAATGCCGTTAAACTCCAAAAGGCGATCGTACAAAGAGCCGCTGTCTACCTTTTCTGCAACTAAATAAGCAACAACAGAACAGATCATCAAAGGTAGCACCAATTTGAAATCCGCCGTAATTTCAAACACAATAACTACCGCAGTAATCGGCGCCCTCGAAACCGCGCAAAAAAACGCTCCCATGCCCGCCAAAGCGTAAGTTGCTGGCAAACCGACGCCCAGGGAATTTGCTTGCACAATTCCCACTAAATGACCGAGTGCAGAACCTATAACTAGAGAAGGAGCAAACAATCCTCCCGGAGCTCCTGAAGCAGCAGAAATAATTGTCAGAAAAAAATGAGCGACAAAAGCAATTAGACTCGTTATACCGTTAGCTTCTCCGGTCAGCAAAAACTCCCGCAATCCCGTATTGTTGCGAAAATTTTCTGGCAGAAAAGCTATTACTGAACCGCAGATTATACCAGCGAGAGCAATTCGCACAGGCAAGCCTAATTTAAGCATTCGCCTGTTAAATTGCAAGGAAGCAATAATCCCTTTGCTAAATAAAGCTCCCAGCAATCCGGCTAAAATTCCTAACAGTATGTAGAAGGGAATTTCTTGAGCTGCAAAACTGGTTGGGTACTCGCGCAGGTTCAAATTCAAAGAATCGCCGCCCAAAAGTTGCGAGACAACTGCACCGATAAATGAAGCGATAATTGCAGTCCCTAAAGTCAATCCCGAAACATCGTGCAAAAGTTCTTCAACTACAAACAAAACTCCAGCAATGGGAGCGTTGAAACCAGCAGCTAATCCCGCCGCAGCGCCGCAAGCAATCAATTGCCGGCGGTAGTCTGGGGAAGTCGGCATCAAGTGACCGATCCAGCCTGCTAAGGATGCTCCTATTTGGACAGTTGGGCCTTGCCTTCCTAAAGTTAAACCGGAACCAACTGCTAAAATTGTGGTCAGAAGTTTGGCGACTGCTACTCGCAAATCTAAGGAAAGATTGACGCCGCCGAGAGCAGCTTTGACGTGGGGAATGCCGCTCCCAGCAGTTTCTGGAGCCAAACGTTCAACCAAGAAACCTGTTAGCAACCCGCCAAATAAACCAACGCTGGGTAGTAATATCCAAGCGGGAATTAGTGCGGAGCTAGCAACTCGCCAACTGCCTAGCCATCCGACTCCTAATTTTAGCAATACGCCTGCTAGTCCGGCAACCAAACCGATCAGGCAAGCTTCAAAGATAGCGAGGCGTTTCGGTCGTAAAAACAGTTGAGATTCGATGACCCTGGAAGGTTCCCTAAGTTGTTTAGGGATAGTAATGTACGGCATAAATAGCGTAGATGGCCTGCAAATTTTCGGCTCGGTTCGACTTTAGCAAAAAATCCCTCGCTTTGGGAAAATATAATTAATTTTTAACCGCAGATGCACGCAAATCAACCCGGATGAATTCTATATATTTATGGAACCCATTTGATATGTTGCGAGCATCGACTGATTGCGATCGCAAAGCAGCAGTCGAGCATCACAAGTACCGAAGAACTATTTCCCTGATTTGTTGAGATTCACTTTGCTGAGGATGCGATCGCCCACTTGGCAAATTCAATTCCAACAACATAAAAATATTCAAAAGTCAACCCTCAACCGCCATCATCGCCAAAGATCCGACTTTTCCGAAATAAATTTTTATTTCCGGGAAATTAGTTGAGCGATCGCCAGAGATAATATGAAAAAATATATCTGATGGGGGATGCGATCGTCCTTTCGGGAGTTAAGGCTGATTATTTGCTGTCGGTTTCGGGGAATGTGACTAGCATTTTCCTTAAAAAGGCCGGTCAGCCGGACGATCTAATTGCAACTGTGCAAGGGGTGACGGATCTAAATCTCGATCGCCCTTATTTCACTTTCATCTAGGCTGTAGCGGTTGTTTTTACCGCTGATTCACGCACAATAACGCAGATATTTTCATAAAATATCTGCGTTATTCTATGTCTATCTGCGGTTTTTTGAATATCTGCGATCGAGGTCGTAGATTATTGAGGCGCGGATTGTGTGCCTTGAATTTTTTTAATTAAATCTAGCACCTTTTGAGAACTCTCATTGTCTCCTTGTTTCTGAAATAAGTCGGCGGCTTTCTGAAGATCTGCGATCGCTTCTTGCCTGTCTCCTAATTGGGCGCGTACACCACCGCGGCCTATGTAGGCTGGTGCATTATTGGGGTCAATTTTTATGGCTTGGTTGTAATCGGCGAGGGCTGCTTGATTGTCTGCTAAGATATAGAGGATAAAACCCCGCTTGATGTATGCTTCGGCATATTGGGGGTCAATTTTTATGGCTTGGTTGTAATCGGCGATCGCAGCCTGATTATTTTTTAACCTTAAGTGGGTAACACCGCGGTTCAAGTAGGCTGACGCATTGTTGGGGTCAATTTTTATGGCTTGGTTGTAATCGGCGATCGCACTTTGGCTGTTTCCTAAATCATCCCGGGCATTACCCCGGCCGATATAGGCATTGGCATAATTAGGATTAAGCGCGATCGCTCGATCGTAAGCCTCTATAGCACCCGGATAATCTTTTTGGTGGTACTTCTGGACACCCAGATTGTAAAAATCTTCCGCTGTTTGCTCGATCGCCAAAGGCTTGCCGGCCAAACGCACAGACAAATCCACTGGATCGTCACTGTGAATCTGCACGGCGATCGATTTGGTATCTCTGGCGTAAACCGCGGGCGATTCGGCGATGAAAATAGTTGCAGTTAGACCAATTAATGTCAGTGATAGTCTCTGATGTAAGTTCATAATTTTAATCAAATATTGAGTATTTTTGCAGAACTGTCAAAGCTGAAAAATTCGGTTTTTCCAGAGGCGGTAGAGGTGGTAGATTATTGAGTGAGGAGTTTATGGGTTTAGATCTTGAATTTCTTTAATTTGGGTCAGGATCTTTTGGTAAATATCTGGGTTTCCTTGTTGCTGAAATAAGTCGGCGGCTTTCTGAAGATCTGCTAATGCACCCTGCTTGTCTTTTAAACTAAGGCGGGCAATACCCCTGTTGTAGTAAGCTCTGGCATAGTTGGGGTTAATTTTCACGGCTTGGTCGTAATCTTGGATCGCACCCTCCTTGTCTCCCAATCTCGATCGAGTAACACCGCGGTTGTAGTGGGTATTAGCATCGTTGGGTTTAAGTTTCAGGGATTGGTCGTAATCGGCAAGTGCACCCTGCCTGTCTCCTAAATCATCACGGGCATTACCCCGATTTGTGTAGGCTGCGGCCTCGTTGGGATCAATTTTTACGGCTTGATCGTAATCGGCAAGTGCAGCCTGCTTGTCTCCTAATATATAGCGGGCATTGCCCCGAGCCATATAGGCATCAAGATAATTAGAACTAAGCTCGATCGCCCGATCGAAATCCGCGATCGCACCCTGATAATCTCCTTTGTCGTACTTCGCCACACCCTGCTTATAAAATTCCTCAGCTTTGGGATCGATCGCTGCAAGCTCACTCCCAGTGCCCACTCTCAAATCCGCTCGACGAGCATAATTATCAATCTGCACTGCGATCGATTTAGCTTCTTTGGCGTAAACTAGAGGGGATTGGGAGATAAAAATAGTTGCAGTTGCCACAATTAATGTTGCTGGTAGTCGGCAGAGTAAATTCATACTTTAAGTTGAAATTTGAGTAGTGGTCGAGACAGTTTGATCCTCAAAAGTTCTATCTTCCCATGGATCGCTGCGGTCAATTTTTGAGGTATTTATGGTGATTGTTGAAGTCTATTTATGATATTTATTGCCTTTTCGTAAAGAACTTTATTTCCTTGTTGCTGAAATAATTCTGTGGATTTCTGAAGATCTGCGATCGCACCCTGCTTGTCTTTTAACCTCGATCGGGTAATACCCCGATTGTAGTAGGCTAAAGCATAGTTGGGGTTAAGTTTGATGGCTTGTTCGTAATCGGCGATCGCACCTTGACTGTCTCCTGAGTCATCCCGGACATTGCCCCGATTGACGTAGGCGGTGGCATTGTTGGGGTTATTTTTGATGGCTTGGTCGTAATCTGCGATCGCACCCTGTCTGTCTCCTGACTCATCGCGGAGATTGCCCCGATTGATATAGGCATTGGCATCATTGGGCCTCATTTTGATGGCTTGGTCAAAATCTGCCTTCGCACCCTGCTTGTCTCCGGAGTTCGATCGGGCAACACCGCGATCGTTATAGGCCTCGGCATAATTAGGGTTGAGTTTGATCGCTTGATTGTAAGACTCTATAGCACCCTGATAATCTCCTTCTCTGTACTTGTCCGCACCCTGATTGTAAAACTCTTCCGCTGTTTGCTCTTTTGCCAAAGCCTCACTCGCTACCTGCGCGCCCAAATCCACCTTCGTTGACGCCAACAATCTCAAATTTTGGTCGATCGGAATTGTCAATGAAAAGCTTTTATTTTCGGCATAACTCGGTTGACAATTTACTAAACCTGTGGTTGTTGAAACAACTAATCCTGTCAACAGTCCAGTCAAGATTTTAAACTTCATGCTAATCTCCATCTTTTGGCAATTTCAAGCAACTATTTTGACATTGGCGGTTATTTAGGCGATCGCCTCCACCAACGTTTGCAAATCCGGCACTTCTAAATCCGGCTGGGCGCTGGCCGGCAGTGTCGCACCAAATCCTGTTCGATCGTATCTCCGATTTACCCAAACAGTTGAAATTCCCATCGAGGCGGCTGGTACCACGTCGTGATACAGGCTTTGAGCGACGTGCAGGAGTTTTGACGGTGGTATGCCCATTCTGTCGATCGCCATTTCAAAGTTGCGAGTTGACGGTTTGTACGATCGTACTTGTTCGGCAGTAATTACCCAATCGAATTCAACTTTTAAATGTTTGGCAGTACCAACAAACAAATCGTCATCAATGTTGGAAATTACCGCCAATTTATATTTTTGCTTGAGCGCTTTCAAAGCTGCGACAGTATCCGGGAATGGCTGCCAATTTTTGATCGACTCAACCAAACAATTAATTTCTGTCGCCGATTCAGTTTCCGTCGGTTCAAAACTAAATTTTCTACCAATCTCTTTGACTATTTCTTGCAAAATTTCCCGATATTTGATATACTCACCCTTGTCTTTTTCCAGTTCCGATTCAAACTCAGCAAACATCTCTAAAGTTCCGTCATCGCTAAAATCGATTTCGCGGTTGGACAGCAACTGTTTCAAGACTGGCAATATCCCACTTTCCCAATCTATGAGGGTGCCATAGCAGTCAAAACTCACAACTTCAAATTGATTAAAATCTAACATCTGTCATTCCTCCTATTTTATCGAGACTGAGCCAGTCCAACCTATAGAAACCGATTTTTTACCGAAAGGCGAGAGGAAAGCCCCGCTTTTCAAGGCTGGGGATGAACTCGGCTGCGACGACCGTCGCCAGCCAAGCAATTCCACGGCTGTCTTCGGCAGAGTGCGCTATTGAGTAGTAATTCATCAAAAATATTTATCTGTTTTGTTCTGGATAAAACTATGTTATCATAGCTCAATGATAGTTAGAGAAGCCAAGCTAAAACACGGTACAGCAGAGCAATATTCTGCCATTGATGACGCAATCCGAACGGCCCAGTTCATTCGGAACAAAGCCCTTCGCTATTGGATGGATAATCAAGGTACGAGTAAAGCCGATCTGTACAGTATATGCAAAGACTTAGCCAAAGAGTTTGATTTCGCTAAAAAGCTCAACTCCGCAGCTAGACAGGCTAGTGCCGAACGTGCTTGGGCTGCTATCTCTAATTTCTATAAGCGATGTAAAAAAGGTGTAGGCAAGAAAGGTTTTCCCAAGTTTAAAAAACATTGTCGCTCTGTTGAATACAAAGTTTCAGGCTGGAAACTATCGGATGATTGCAAATCGATCGCATTCACCGATGGCTTTGAGATCGGAACATTGTCGATATTCTGTAATAATGAAACACAGGAAGATTTGCATAGGTTAAAAATTAACCGCCTGCGGATTTTGCGTAGAGCAGATGGGTATTATGCTCAATTCTGTTTTGATGCCTATCGTAAAGAGCAAGGGAAATATTCAGGTAATGTTGTCGGGTTGGATCTAGGACTGAAGTTTTTCACCAAAGACCAAAATGATAATGCCGTGATATATCCGCAGTTCTTGAGAAAAGCCGCGCAGCGACTCAAGAAAGCCCAACGCCAATTAAGCAAGAAGTTTGTGAAGGGTGCTAAACCTCAATCAAAGAACTATCACAAAGCGCGAAAACGACTAGGCAAAATCCATCTGAAAATTCAACGCCAGCGGAAAGATTGGGCAATTAAACAAGCTCGAAACGTAGTGATATCTAACGATGTCGTGGTGTATGAAGATTTACAGATTGCGAATCTGGTCAAAAATCATCATTTGGCCAAGTCAATTTCGGATCCTGGCTGGTATCAATACACTCAATGGTTGGACTACTACGGCAAGATTTGGGATAAAGTAGTTGTGTCAGTATCGCCAAACTATACGTCTGTTGATTGCTCTAATTGTGGTCATAGAGTGAAAAAATCTCTTAGCACTAGAACGCATTCATGCCCTAGTTGCAAGATTGAGATTTGTCGCGATACGAATGCGGCTTTAAATATCTTGCACAAAGGATTGAATATTCTCGGTGTTGAGTGGAATAAACACAGTACCTCTGGGCAAGAGGAATCTGCCGAGAAATCGGGAAAGCATGGGGAGAAGACCACCGCTGCCGTTGATAAGCAATTTGATACTGTAAGTGGACTTCGATGAACCATGAATAAGAATCCCCCCGATTCATCGGTGGGGAGTATGTCAAGGTTGATATTCAGCAAAAATTTCAATCTTCCCAACAATATTGCGATTAAAGTCTGCCAACTCTTCTGCTGGAATCCAATACTCTTGATGAATTGAACTTCCGACAGTTTGGATGGGATATTTATTCAAGAATTCAGCCAAAACACGAAACCTCGTTACATAGCCAAAATATCCCGATGCTGCATCTTTGGTATTCCAATCTCGCGCAATTTGTATCGCGTATGCTTTGTGAAGTACGGGATAAAAGATAGGCTGAAAAGACAATCGCGGCGGAAAGGCCAGAAAATCGCTTTCTTTAATTAATTCCATTTCTTTTTTCCCGACGGCTCTAAACAGAGTTACCGTCTCTTTATCTGATATGTTTATATTTTTAAACCAATCTTTCCAAGCCTCCCAATTGTGAACTATTTTAGCCAGTTCCTTATAACCAGCAGCCTGAGGATGGGAACCGTCATTCTTGGTAAGTTCTTCGATCCAAATCTCTGATTTTTCCAGCGGGGTACAAATATCCAAATAAGGCACATTTAACTCGCCACAAACTTGGGAAAACTGAGCGGATAAAGTGGCGATTCTGATTGTGCGCTCTACATCAATGACTGGCGGTGGCCCTATCATTAAAACTGGCACTCTTTCTTTCGCAGAGCTGAGAATATAGCGGATATTTTCAAGGGATTTGTCAAGTAAGACGCGAGTTTTCCCATTTTCAAAATAAGTGTCGTTGACGCCAAAGGAAAATACTATTCTGCCGTCGCAGTAGTGAGGTAAGCGACAAGAAATTTCGCTGAACCACCGAGTTTCTATATCCGTACTGGTTTCTCCCCGCACTCCTAAATTATAGTAGGTGATATCCTGTCTTTGCCCGCTGGCTGCCGCACAAACACGTCCTGTCCAACCAAGATATTTGGGGTCGCCCGTACCATTGACAAAAGAGTCGCCGATAAAACAAATACGCATAACTATTTTTGATTTGGGATTATAGTGAGCTTGTCTGGTGTGTCAAGGCCTAACGATTTTTCTTTTTTATTTTTTGATTGTAGCACCAGATAATTGAGCCAGTAAATAGATAATTAGGGATATAAAAATTAACATTCATGTCGTTTGGTTAACGGTGCATGGATGTTATCTAATGGTTGGGGTGGTGCGTGAAAGTAAGTAGTCTCATAGTTTGGATGTGAATATTTCCCTATGTGACTCATTACCGATTACCAATTATATCGTGTCGGAGCAATTAATCGCAGGACAAACCGTTCGTAGTGCGGACTTTAGTCCGCTTTCCGGCTGCGGACTAAAGTCCGCACTACAAACCTTTGTTGTTATGGTAATCGACCGGACATGATATTACCAATTCCCATAAATTTAGTTTTTGCCGGTGACGGACAATCCCTCTACAATTACAGATGGTGTGTGGCAAGAACCGTTCCACTCGGAGTCTCCTCCTAATTCTACCAATTGTTTGAGGACGCTGTAGACGTTGCCGGCTACCATGGTGTCTTTGATTCTGCCGATTATTTGACCTTTTTTGACTCTGTAGCCGAGATCGACGTTAATTGAAAAGTCGCCGGAAATTCCGGCACTGCCGCCGAGCATTTGATCGATGACAATACCGTCGTCTAATTGAGTGATTAAGTCAATTAACGATCGCGAACCTGGTTTAATGAGAACATTAAACAAACTCGGCGTTGGATAGCTGCCCAAACCGGGGCGAAATCCGTTGCCGGTGGTGCCGCTTCCCAAGGCTCTACCGGTGGTGCGATCGGTATAAAATAGCTGCAATACTCCGCTGTTGATAAAGACGATCGCCCGAGTGGGAGTACCTTCGTCATCAAAAGGACAGCTATAGGGCCCGATATCCGGCTGCTGCTTAAGAGTGACAAGGGGTGAAGTCACTTGTTGGCCCAATCGATCGCTCCAAGGAGAAGCGCCTTCGAGTACCTGTTTGCCGTTTAATGCCGCACAGACAGTCCCCCACAGCAAATCGGCGGCTTTGGCTGTAAACAGTACCGGCACGCGCCCGGTGGCGGTGGCTACATTTTCTTTCGCCCATTCCAACCGCTGCAAAACCCGCTGGGCGCTGGTGGTTAAGTCGAGCCTGCCGCGTTCGGTTTCGCCATCCCAAATGTTGAGGAAATCTTCGCCGCGGACTAATTCTGCTGACAAGTAACCGCTGAGGGTGGTGTCGGTGTGGCTAGAATCCAAGCCTAGGGTGTTCAGCAAGCGGGTGCTTTCGATTTCGCAGTCGAGTTCGGCGGTGCAGAGGCTTTCTGGATAGGCTTCGCGGACGATCGCGATCGC
Organism: Microcoleus sp. PH2017_12_PCY_D_A; assembly: GCF_020738565.1. Taxonomy (NCBI): domain Bacteria; kingdom Bacillati; phylum Cyanobacteriota; class Cyanophyceae; order Oscillatoriales; family Microcoleaceae; genus Microcoleus; species Microcoleus sp. PH2017_12_PCY_D_A. Next base: position 36,867 of record NZ_JAEQCI010000019.1, read on the forward strand.
CTCTTTTCCCCAGTTTACTAGCTGTTCGGCTGGGACTGACACTCCGCGATCGGGATAAACAACCGTCTCACCGGTGCCGAGTTCGATAGTTTCCGGTTCGTTGAGTTGAGAAAGTGCGATCGCGCGATCGACCAAAATCTGCGGTTCCACGGGCCCGTAGGCCACCGCCAAACCCGGCCGCCCGTCCCGCCACAGTCGCAGCGCAATGCCTTCTGCTTGGGCAGTTTCTAGCTGTTTGAGGCGGTTTGCTTCAAAAAAGACCGGTCGCGAGAGCGATTGCGATTCCAATACCTCAGCAGCTTCGGCACCTGCTTTGGTGGCTAATTCTAACAGTTGTTCTGCTGATTGGTGATTGGTCATTGTTGGTGGTAGTTGACAGTTGACAGTTGACAGTTGACAGTTGACAGTTGACAGTTGACAGTTGACAGTTGACAGTTGACAGTTGACAGTTGTTAGGAAAGCAGTTGGCAGTTATCCGTTGTCATTGGAAGCAATTATCAATTATCAATTACCAATTACCAATTACCAATTACCAATTTTTTGGCGACCGAGGCTATATCATTTATTACCAAGCATCGACTAAATAGTTAGTTCGTGCAGCAGCCAAAATCCAGCAAAAGATTCCGATTGTGGATTTGACTGAATTGCTAAAAAGTGTACTTTTTTGGCTTGTTGTTTCGCCGCTTCAAATGATGCCGCTTCTTTCTCAGTTGCTGCGTCTCTGAGATTAGCTATAATCCAGCGATCGTTAGCTCCCGTATCTAATACCAGCCTAGGGATAGGGGCGCTGTCATATCTGAGAAAAGCCAATTCCAAACCCGACATCCAACCTGCTAAAGCCGTTGCTCTCGATGAGTAGATGATTAATCCTGGAATTTGTGTTTCCGGCGCGAGGCGTGTCATCGGGAGCCCGAAAGCTTCGCCAAATCCAATATCCCACTCGGACATTTCATCAAAAGCTGCGATCGGCAAACTCACAAACGTCCATTTTTCGCCGATTAAGGCATCCGGCAGCGCTACGGGCGTTTCGGGTACAAATTGAACGCTCGGGTTCACAACCGGCTGATAGCCCGGTTCTGAGGGATAAACGTCTTGCATCCGTTCTTCCAGCCACAGGCCCAGGGCGAGGGTGCGGCGGCTGCACGCTGAGGGAATATCCAATTCCTCGCAGGCTTTGGTAATCATGTTCGCCATTTGGCGGCGGAAAAAGCGGATTTTTTCGGGTGGTTTCGGTGCAGAGGCGATCGCATCTTTAATTGCACCAGCCAGCCACAGGGAATTCACGGTTGTACTGGGGCACAATTGCGAATAGCGAAACAGAGATTCTGCCTTGTCGCCTACATTCAGCGGGCTTTCGCAAATCAACACTTCCCATTTTTTTTTCCCTCGCTCGTCTAGGATTGGACGGCTGTAAAAGTCGAGTTCCCAAATAGTAGCCATGCCGCGCTGTTAAAAATTAATCCTTTCTCATGTTACCTGACATCGGGCAGGTTTCTGATGCTGAGAATTTAAGACTGATTTTTGCTCCCGGGCGATTTTGCCGGAATACGGCTGCGATCGGATGTCAGGCATCTGGCGTTGCATCTTTGCTGCGCCGAACACCCGCCGACAATAGGTTCCCTATTTGCGATCGGCAAAAAAAGATTTTTAGTTAGTTGCAAATATCATAGATATTATGCAGTTTTTGTACTCCACGCACCAATAATAATCAGTAAAAAATTCGGTGCCGGCGGCGCTCTAATAATTAGTAAAAAATAGGTTTACACCTAACACCTGCCATCAAATGTAGAAGTTTTATTTGCCAACCCTGTTTCTGCTTAATCCCGCATTTAAAAAAAATTAATATTATAAAAGATTTACTTTGTTTTGTCAAAAGACAATTTGTCAAACTTAATTTTTGCCATTATATCATCTCTGTCAAAAGACTAAGCGTAAAACTTATTTAAGCAGTCATCATTGATTAAAATTACGTAACCAAGGGAAATTTCAAGTTTTTTAGGTTTATCTTACGTAAGCAAACCTAATCTCAAAGATTAACAAACTAAATGGCAGACCAAACAGAATCCAATTACGGGACCGTCAGAGCTTCTCACATCGGGGATATGATTCCCAACGATCTCCGAAAAACTATCGACAAAAGCAAAGCTGGTGCAGACAACTTAAGAGGTGCGAATTACCTCACCGTTGCCCCCGGCATCGTTCTACAAACACCTAGCGGTCAAACTGTAGGCTCAGCCGCAGAAGATTTAAGTGCCATTGGCAAGCACTTTAACAGTACGATGACCCGCGAACTAATGGGAGATAGCGTCCAAATACCCGATGTTTTACTGGGTAACTCAGTCAAATCAAGAGTCACCGATACTCTCAACTTTGACAGCCTGACAAATATGGCCATTACTATTAATGTTAGCGACTTTGGCGACGCAAATGTGATTAGCGATGCCAGCCAACTTAAAAGCTTATCTAGTATAATGAGTAGTGCGGCTCTAGGAGCGAAAGAAAATCGCTTTGTGGATGCAGACAATGCCGATAATCTCATAGAAATTCAATCCTCAGATGCAGCACAATCAGGAGGACTTCGCGCTTTCGGAGGCAACGATCAAATCGTCGGAACCAAGGGTAACGATATCGCTAACGGAAACGCTGGTAACGATACAATGTTTGGCGCTGCCGGCGATGATATGTTTCACGGAGGACAAGGAAACGACCTGATTGATGGCGGTGAAGGCAATGATATAATTATGGGCAATCAAGGAGACGACTACCTGCTGGGCGGAGCGGGAGATGATGTCATCCGAGGCGGTGCTGGCAGTGATATGGCGATCGGAGGTGCGGGCAATGATATCTTGATTGGCGATGCTGGCGCGGACTTCTTAATGGGGGGAGAAGGTGCAGATCAATTTATTTTGCGGGGCGATACATTTACTGCTGGTGCAGCCTTTGCCGATCGCATTCTCGACTTCAAACCCAGCGAAGGCGACACCATCAAAATTGCTTACCTTAAAGGCACATTAGGGATGGACAGCATCAGTCTTGCCTCGGTTGATGTCAACAAAGACGGGATTGCCGACACTGCCATCCTCTGTTCCTGCGGTGATGTTGTCGGGGTTATTATGAGTACAGATCCGTCAAAAATTAACGTCAGAACTTCTATCTTCATGGCCGGGCCTCAAGACTCAACCCTCAGCCAAATCGGATAGAATTTTTAATAGTTATAGTCCTGGACGCATGGGGGCCGAGAAACCGGGTTTTTTACGAAAAGAGGCGTTGTAGTCCACAGATTCGGTAAAAAACCCGGTTTCTGACTGCCCGTGCGTCCAGGAATTTTATTGGCGCTTTGCTGGAACTGCCTTTACAGAATTGGCGCTACAATCAAAAGTAAGAGTTTAGCTTGATGCCATGAGACAACTCATTCTCGAAAAGATTGTTTCAACCCTCCAACCTTTAGATTTTGTTCTCGCTTTGTGGCAAGGAGGTTCAGCAGCCCACGGCTACACAGACGAATGGTCAGACCTCGATATTGCAGTTGTGGTTGCAGATAACTCCGTCGAACAAACCTTTGAGATTGTAGAAACAACCCTCGCCGAAATTTCCGAAATAGAACTCAAATATCGAGTTCCCGAACCAGCTTGGCACGGTCAATCTCAATGCTTTTGGCGTCTCAAAGAAACTCCGCCCTTCTTGCTAATTGATTTTGCCGTTTTCCGGCGCAGCAGCCGCAACGATTTTCTGGAAATTGAGAGACACGGACAAGTCCCGTGAAGCGAAGCTATCCCGTAGGGAATCGCCTTTGACAAAGCCAATCTAATTGTACCTGCTCATTTGGATACAAACAAGCATTTTTCCCAAATGCTAGCCAGATTCAACGAAATTAAAATTCGTTTTGATTTGCTGCAACCTTTGGTGAAAAAAGAGATATATCGCGGGCATTTAGTAGAGGCGATCGGCAACTATCACGATTGGACGCTTCTACCCTTAATCGAACTGCTGGGCACGATCTACCGTCCCCACAGATACGACTTTCAACTCAAATATTTCACCCGAGATTTTCCGCCCGCAATAGTCGATCGCGTCACACCGCTTTTCTGCATTGCCAATCTCGAAGATTTGGCCGCAAAACAGCAAACAGCCGAGGACTTTTTTGCAGAAACCTTACCCCACGCAGAAGCTAAATTTAACTCTCAGAATGCCCGAGAAGTACCGTAATGCGCTAAAGATTTCGTTCCGAAAGCGATTAATATAGTAGCATCTACCTGAAAAATTAACATCCCATGACAAAACTCAGCGTCAACATCAACAGAATCGCCCTCCTCAGAAACTCTAGAAATATCGGCATTCCCAGCGTTACCGAAGCTGCAAAAACAGTAATCGCCGCCGGAGCCCACGGCGTTACAGTCCATCCCCGCCCCGATGAAAGGCACATCAAAGCTGCCGATGTTTACGAATTAGCCAAAATGCTAACCGTCGAGTTCAACATCGAAGGAAATCCGTTTCAGCCGCCATTTATGGATATAGTTTGCGATGTCAAACCCGCTCAGTGTACCTTAGTGCCGGATGCTCCCGACGTGCTCACCTCGGATAGCGGTTGGGATATTCCCGAAAATCGCGATCGCCTGTTACCAATTATTGAAAAATTAAAAAACAACGGCATCAGAGTCAGCTTGTTTATGGACGCAGATGCTGCTCTCATGCCCCTAGCAAAAGAAGTTGGAGCAGACCGAGTAGAGCTGTACACGGAACCCTATGCAACTGCTTTTCGTGAAGGGAATGTAGAATCTGTTTTTCAACAGTATGTTTTAGCAGCTAAAGCGGCTCAATCTGTAGGTTTGGGAGTGAATGCCGGACACGATCTAAATTTGGAAAATTTAGCTAAGTTTTGCTCTATTCCTGATATACTAGAAGTCTCGATAGGTCATGCTTTAATTGCGGAAGCGCTAGAAATGGGCTTGTCGAACACGGTAAAAGCTTACCTAAAAATTCTCTCAGGTTTGTAGTAGAAATAAACCTCGCGTGGGAGGGCTAGTTTTGCACAAAAATTATCACTAAACCCGCCCCTGGTATCTACAAAGCATAGGAACCTGTCATTGTAGACTGCCCGATTCTGGGCAAATTAGGATCGTGAATTAAATAATTTACACGTATTTGTGGGATGGGCGGGAGAGCCCGTCCTTTAGAGACGGGCTCTCCCGCCCATCCCACAAGAACAAGAAAAATTGTACGTTATTTAATTCTCATTCCTTAATAGCCCGAATGTGCGATCGATCCCTGCACCCTAAAAGCCGATCGCCCTTTAGAGACGGGCTCTCCCGCCCATTCCACAAGAACAAGAAAAATTGTACGTAACAGTAGAGACCGCCGTCAGGCGTGTCAAGGGCATTTTCGCGGTAGCAAGATCGATCCGGAAGCCCAGACACCGCGTTTTTTGGGTGCAGGCATTTTTTTACCCATATCGTTGGAAAAAACTTTAATTTTCCTTAACCAAATTACTCAAATTCTCAATGATATTATGCGTAGGGAGTATCATTGAAATGTCCCGACAAATTGAGGCTACTACTTAGCTCCCGCACTACCAATCTGCTACCAACAGTTTTGTCCAAGTACGGGATATTTACCTGTATCCTAGATGCTGCTGTAGCCAAGTGTGCGATCGCGCTTACTTAATCCGGTGCAAACAGGCAAACACAAGTAACCATATACAACTCCTTACCCCTGCCAAGTGCGACATGAAAAAACTAATTTTACTGACTGGAATGCTACTGATGTTGACGGCAAAATCCGTATTTGCCAGCCCTGTAGCCCCCCAATTTGAACCGAGCGAGCGGATGGCCGCTGCGGAAATTACAGAAACTGTTAATACACCAGTTACTTCTGCCTTAGTTGCTCAGCAAGAACCGATCGAGCCAACGTCAGTTACTGCGGCCCCTGTTGCCAAGCTAGAGCCCATTGAGCGAATGTCAACCTCGGAAATTAGAGAAACTATCAGCCAACCCACCACCTATATTTTTGAAGGCGTCAAAGGGCGAGAACTCACTCTCTCGCTGTGGGCGGGAAAACTGACAGCCCAACTGTACAGCCCCAACGGTCAAAATCTGGGAGTTGTTGACAAAAGTGACAATCAGTGGATAGGTCAGTTGCCAGAGTCCGGCATTTATCGCGTGCGAGTTACTCCGAAAGGTGAGACTAGCGCCTTCGTACTCGAACGCGACTTTAACGCCAAGTGGACTTATAGGCCCGATCGCGCACTTCCCATAGCATACGGGGAAACAGAAGCCACAGTCAGGCTCAAAATGTCCGGCTACCAAATCCAGCCCCTGACAGTTCCCGGAAAACAGGGACAGACAATCACCGTGAATGCTAGCAACAAAAATCTCGATGTGGCGATCGAATCTCCATCGGGACAACTCCTGGATCAAGGCGAAGGTCAAACTTTTGCTCAACTCCCCGAGTCAGGCACCTATAAGGTGCTGATAGTTGCCAACAGGCCAGTCAAATCCTCTATCAGAGTTGCGGTGCGATAGATCGAGATAGCAAAAACACTTTTGAGGCCGATCTAAATTTCACGCAGCCCAGCCACAAAAGCTCGCCCGAAACGCGAGCTTTTTTTTGCGAAAAATCAACCGCCAAGAACGTTAGTTAGGGGAGCATCTCAGTTTTGGAAAAAGCATTTTTTTTGTACAGATCGCGAGCGGGTACAGCACTGTATAATTCCGTTCGACTTAACCGGAAAGAATATTACTTCCTTCTTCCTTTTTCCTTCTTCCTGATGACTAATGACTGATGACTAATGACTAATGACCAATGACTAATGACCAATGACTAATGACCAATGACTAATGACTAATGACTAATGACTAATGACTTCTCAACCTTCGATCAGTGCTGCAAAACGTTCTTGTTTCCAAATACAGCTTAAATCCGAGTCAGCTACAGCTAGCTCTCGGTATAAAATCGGCATAAACTCCACAGCCCGCTGCAAATTGTCAAGGGCCAAATCAGCAAAGCCCAGCAGCGCATAACAGCAAGCTTGATTGTAAAAAGCGTTAGCAAAATCAGGATTGATTTCTAAGGCAGTTTCGTAGCAAGCGATCGCCTCCGAATAGCTACCTTGCCGCGCCAACTCCACACCCCGATTGTACCAAATCAAATAATCCTCAAAGATACACTCTGATGTGGGAGTGAACTTGGCATTTTTCTGATTTAAGCCGACTAATTTTTGCAAAGCAATTCGTCGCTCGCCTACAGCTTCGGCTCTGTCCGGTTTCAGAGCGATCGATCGACTAAAACTAGCCACTGCTTGCTTGTAAAGTCCCATGGAGTTGGCTGCTATACCGCGATTGTACCAAGCCTTCGCATCATCTGGATTAAACTCGATCGCGCGATCGAAACTGTTGAGCGCCTGATAGTAAAGTTTTAACTCTAACAGAGCATTCCCTCGGTTGTACCACGCCCAAGGCGCCTCTGGCTGCAAGCTTAAAGAGCGATCGAAACTCAGAACCGCCTTCTGGTAAAGCCCCATATCGATCGACGTCAGTCCCCGGTTGTGCCAAATACTCGCCGCACAGGGGTTGAACTCCAGAGCCCTGTCAAAACTGTTAAGAGCCTCCAAAAGGCGGCCCAACTTTCCTAAAGCAATAGCCCGGTTGTGCCAGCCAAAGCTCGCATCCGGCTGCACCGCCAAAGCTTCATCAAAACTTGAAAGCGCTTCTAAGTGCCGTTCTAAGTTCCCCAAAGCCATACCTCGCCCGAACCAAGCCTTGTAATGATCCGACTGCAACTTCACAGCTCTGTCAAAATTCGTCAGAGCACTATCATGATCGTTAGCTTCGAGGTAACGCGAACCCAGATGATAATACCAAGCTGCTTCCAAGTTTTGAATTAAGTTCATAATATTTTGCATCTATCTTAGGGATGATTCTACACGAACAAGGCCCGGAGTTAAACTGTAATTTCACGAAAAATCTGAAAATTTTGATACAGGGCGATCGCCCGTACAAACTGCCATTAACAACCTCAACAATTGGCTGTTGAAACCGACTATTTTCCTTTCATCAAATGCTCTTTCAGCTAACCACACTCATCACTGGTTGGAGCTGCTGCAAATCTCAGGCTGGCGCGAGTCACGCAACTATTACCGAATCCAAAATTAGGTTTGCAGTTACACTAAGAGTGCAAATCTCGTAGTGCCAATAGCTCCAACTTCTGCTTTCCAAATTCAAGCAACCACAACCGCTGTTTGAGCAGTCTCGCTCAACAGCAACCTGCCTGAACCATCAATACTAAAATCCTTCCCCAGAACAAAACCCTTGCCCATCAAGCGCTTGCAAACAACCAGCGCCGTAATGCGGCGAATTTCTTCCATCACATCAGCAGGAATCAAATAACTCAAACTCCAGATTACCGACTCACAGTCAGACCAAATCAAGCGCTCAATACTGACAATCATCAAAGCAGCTACGCTGTCTGTTGACAGCCGCCCTCTGAGATCTGCAATCAAATCTTTACCAATTAAGCTATTGCGAGTCATCATCGCTCTAGCCATCTTTCCAATTTCTTGTTCGAGTTCTAAATGATTCATGCTTGGCACTGGCTGTTATGTTTTTAAAGCACTAATCGGAGTAAAAACAGTGACTGCTACCAGGCTCTGCCCTAGGGTAGCTGACGCAGGCTCTACCGCAACTCCTTTTAACAAAGTATACCTAAAGAAATATCCAAAATGTATCTAAAGGCAGATACTAAAATTTAATTTTTTTGGCATTAATAAATGAACCAATTCCCGCCAGAGTTTTAGAACAGGCAAATTGAGTATTTGTGCTCGCTCAGAGCCGGAGGCAAGTTAAGAATTGGTAAATTCGATACTTGACACTCCCCAGCCTGAAGGCGTGGGGATTCTTTGATCTACGAGCCAGTTTGCTGAGGCAGGATTTCTCCAACAACAGTAGAGACTAATTCTCCCAAAGAGTTGCTTGGTTCAAGACCAAAGGTTCCGGTATGCCCTACCGTACCCAATCCTCGACTAAGGATATTTTTAGCTGCGTTTTCGTCACGATCCAAGACACAACCACATTTACAAGCATGGGTTCTTGTAGAGAGCGTTTTCTTCACGATTTCACCGCAGCTAGAGCATTCTTGACTGGTGTATTGGGGATTCACCGCAACCGTGATTTTTTCAAACACTTTTCCAAAGTATTCAAGCCAAACACGAAATTGATACCAAGATGCGTCATTAATGGACTTAGCCAGACAATGATTCTTCACCATGTTTTTGATTCTCAAATCTTCGTAGACGACTACATCGTTTGATGAGATTACGCACCTTGCTAATTTCACAGCATGGTCTTTACGTTGTCTACTTATTTTGAGATGGCGCTTGCCTAGAATCTGCCGAGCTTTGCCCCTATTTCTTGAGCCTTTGACTTTCCTGGATACGCGACGCCCAGAGCGTTTGAGGACTTTCTCACCTTTTCTCATAAACAGGAAGGTTTTCAACCGTAGTTCCGTTTGAATCAGTGTAATATTCCTTCAATCCCACGTCTAATCCGATCGTAGTACCAGAGGGTTCTGTGTTTTCTTGTCTATCGACATCCACACAGAATTGGACGTACACGCCATCAGCACGTTTGACCAATCTCACCCTTTTTATTTGGCTAATTTGGTAAAAATGTAGATCGCGTGTGCCTTTTAGTTTTAATCGTCCAATTCCTTTTTTGTCGGTAAAGTTGATTGATTTTCGATCGTCAGCAAGTTTCCAGCCACTGGTTTTATATTCCACCGAGTGGCAATCTCTTTGAAATTGTGGATACCCTTTTTTACCAGGAATATTTTTCTTGCAGTTATCGTAAAATCGGGAAATAGAAGACCATGCCCGTTCTGCGCTAGCTTGTCTTGCCATTGAGTTGAGTTCGTCGGCAAAGAGAAAATCGCGAGCTAGTACGGCGCAGTATTTATTTAAGTCGTTTTTACCCACTTTCTTGTTGTCCATCCAATAACGCAAACAGCTATTGCGGACAAACTTAGCGGTACGAATTGCTTCGCCTACTGCTTTGAACTGATTCGATTTTCCGTATGCCTTGAACTCAAAAACTAACATGACTTCACCTCCGATCTTATACTATACACTCCAGCATAAAATGTTCGGCGAGTTATTAAAACTTTACAATTAAAGCCGTCCTAGAAGGACGGGGTTTTAAACCCAAATCTTTGATAATAAAGAAGTAGTTGCTTCGGAGAAAAAACAGCAATGGCTGCACAAGGGCCAGATATCGATATTGCCCCCTATATCGACCACGCCCTGATCGATCCGGGCGCCACCCCCGAGCAAGTAGAAAATTGCTGCCAACAAGCAGAAAGATTTGGGTTTGCCACAGTTTGCGTTTATCCCGCCTACGTGCGACAAGCGGTAAGTCTCTTGCACGGCAAAAATCCAAAAGTCTCGACAGTCATAGGTTTTCCCACGGGAGCAACCACACCAGCAGTAAAACTCTACGAAGCCCTAGAAGCGGCAGACAGCGGAGCCGTTGAGTTAGATGTCTCGGTGAATTTAGGATTGTTGAAAGCCGGAAAAAGCGACGAATTTCATCGGGAATTGGCCGAAATTTGCGAAGAAACCGGACTAACTATCAAGGCGATTATCGAATGCTCGATGCTTTCTGATGAGGAAAAACAATTAGCGGCTGAGCTTTGCATGGAGGCGGGCGCGACTTACATCAAAACGAATACGGGCTTTTTTGGTGGGGCGACAGTTGAAGATGTACGGTTGTTGAAGGAATTTACTAAGGGAAGAGTTGGTATTAAAGCGGCCGGAGGAATTCGCACTCACGAACAAGCTATAGATTTGATCGTGGCTGGTGCGACTCGTTTGGGGACTTCTCGCGGCCCGGAATTAATCCGCCAGCGAGATAATTTAAATCAGACTCATTAGTCATTAGTCAGCAGTCATTAGTCATTAGTCATTAGTCAGTAGTCATTAGGTAATGGGTATTAGTGTGAACTTAAGCTGAAACTTAACTGGTTCCAAGGCTCTGCGAAAGGAACCCATATTTAGAGGCTCTGCATCGGCTGGGATTAGGAGGCAGAGCCTGGTAACGAGTATCAGAGTCTGGTAACGAGTATCGAATAAAAGTTGTGTGTCGTGGACTGTTTTTGCTACTGCCATTGTGAATCTAAAATTTAAAATCTAGTGAATCGAACTTACAAAGCAATTGGTATTAATCTTAAGAGTGCGCCGATCGGGGAATCCGATCGCCTGCTGACAGTTTTGACGCGGGAATTCGGCTTGATAAAAGCCGTAGCACCGGGTGTTCGCAAACAGCGATCGAGCATTGGCGGGAGAAGCGAGTTATTTGTCGTCAACGAATTGCTCATCGCCAAAGGCCGATCGCTCGACAAGATTACTCAAGCGTCCACCGTCGAATCCTATCCGGGTTTGAGCCGCAACCTCGGAAAACTATCAGCCGCGCAATATCTGGCCGAATTGGCGATCGCCAGCGCCCTTTCCGACGAACCGCAAGAATCGCTGTTCTTTTTGCTGGGCGAACACTTGAGCCGTTTGGAGCGTTTGTCCGATCGCACAGAAATCCAATCCGCCGCCCTGCTAGTCGCCCATCTGGCCCAGGGTATTTTTCACTTGCTAGCCCTAGCAGGCCTCGCGCCCCAAGTCCAAGTCTGCTGCGCCACCAGACAACCCCTCATCCCAAATTTCAAAGATCCGAAATGGCAAACCGGGTTTAGTATACCCTCTGGGGGAACCTTCAGCTTGCCAGAGCTAGCTAACTTAGAGGCAGAACTCTCTTCCCAAACCGGCAGCTTGTACAGATCCAGCTCCCGTTCCCCGCAAACGAGCGACAGCAAACACTTGACAAATTTTCAGATTAATGCTAGAGAATTAGCTGCGCTGCAACAGTTGGGTAGTGCAGAACTAGGAGAGGGGATTGCCGATCGCGCGACTTGGATATCAGTAGAAAATATTTTGCGGCAATATGCCCAGTATCATTTAGGTTGCACGATTCGATCGGGAAGCTCGATCGACACCTACTTGGAGAGTTTTGAGTTTTAAATTTTGAATGTTGAGTGAAAATCTCACCCCACCTTGCGGGATATCCGAACCAGCAAGCAGTTTCAGGTAAATTCTCAAGATTCTTGGAACACTAGATAATAAGAAAAGTTACGAGTTATTAAAATTCGAGGTAAACGCCTCAATTTGAACTTCACGTCCCCCAACCTCCACCATCCCAGGCGATCCACCCCTAATCCTATGATGCGACTGTCCGATACTGATTTGAGAATATCTGTTTTAGCTGTGACCCACCACAAGATGGAAGAACGAGAAAATTTTCCAGATTTTAACTCATCGCCCGTCTTTGCCGATCGACAATGGAGCAACGCCCAAGACCCAGAAATGGACAAATATCCCACAAATCCAGAAACAGACTGGAACAACGGCAACAGCCAACAACCCGAAGCCATCCCCCCGCTGCCAACAGCATCAACCGCAGCAGAACTCGCGGAAGCAGTAGCCGAAACGGACGAAAAAGAAACAGGATTTCTGCCGGTTCTGAAAAACCGAAATTTTCTAGCCTTGTGGAGCGGGCAAGTTTTCTCGCAACTAGCAGATAAAGTTTATCTCGTACTGACGATCGCCCTGGTAGCCAGCAGATTTCAAGCGCCCGATCAAACCATCAGCAGGTGGGTGTCAGCAATCATGATTGCTTTTACGATTCCTGCGGTATTGTTCGGGGCTGCTGCGGGCGTGTATGTCGATCGTTGGTCGAAAAAAGCCGTGCTTGTAGCCACAAACCTGCTGCGCGGAGGCTTCGTCTTAACATTACCCCTGCTGCTGTGGCTCTCAGACGGATTTGAACTCGGTCAACTACCGCTCGGATTCTGCTTGCTGCTGCTAGTCACATTCCTAGTTTCGACCCTAACTCAATTTTTCGCCCCAGCAGAACAGTCCGTGATTCCCTTAATAGTGGAACGCCGCCACCTGCTATCGGCAAACTCGCTCTACACCACAACCATGATGGGTTCGGTGATTATCGGCTTTGCAGTCGGAGAACCCTTACTAGCCTTAGCCGACAACCTATTTACCAACCTCGGCGGCGGACTCGGCATCGGCAAAGAATTAGTAGTAGGCGGCAGTTACGCCTTCGCCGGAGTGCTGTTGCTGTCTATGAAAACAGGCGAAAAAAACGAAGTCGAACACGAACCGCCGCACCCCCTAGCAGATTTAAAAGACGGTTTGCGTTACATCAACGATCAGCCGAAAGTCCGCAATGCTTTAATTCAACTAATTATTCTATTTTCCATTTTTGCAGCCTTGGCAGTTCTAGCGGTGCGGCTGGCAGAAATCCTGCCCGGTATGAAAGCGTCACAATTTGGCTTTTTGCTGGCTGCGGTGGGCGTGGGAATGGCTGTTGGAGCGACGACTGTTGGCTATCTCGGCCACAAATTTTCTCACTCTCAACTTAGTTTAATCGGCTCTGTTGGCATGGCACTTGCTCTGATGGGTCTTTCTGCATTTACGCACCATTTGTGGATCTCGGTGCTGTTCATTACGCTGTTGGGTTTGTTTGCCTCGTTGGTGGGAGTGCCGATGCAGACGACAATTCAAGCAGAAACCCCAGAAGAAATGCGGGGAAAAGTCTTTGGGCTGCAAAACAATGCCACTAATATCGCTTTGAGTTTACCGTTAGCTTTAGCGGGAGTAGCAGAAACATTTCTGGGTTTGCCAACCGTATTTTTGGCTTTGGCAGGATTGGCGATCGCAGGTGGCGTCTTAACCTGGTATATTTCCCGTAGCACTAATAGCAAAGTCGATCGACTCCCATAAAATAACAAACTCTGATTTACTTGAATGCACATCGCTTGGCTAGGAAAAAAATCACCTTTTTGCGGTAACGTAACTTACTCCAGGGAAGTCACTAACGCACTATTAGACCGGGAATACCAGGTTAGTTTCCTGCACTTTGCCCAAGAAGCGGGCCAACTTGACAGGAATAATGCGGCGTGGAGCGCGGCAAATGGTTCATGGGGCTCGTCCATGGCTCCAAGTTCCTATACCAATTCGCTTTCGCCGGCGAGTTGCAACGAAGTTTCTTTACCCTGTCACTACAAATCGCAAATTTATACGATTCCAACTCTCAAATCCCGCACAGTTTTGATGAAGTCTTTGCGGCGGCTGAAACCGGATGTTGTTCACGCTTCCCTGACGCTTTCGCCTCTAGACTTTTTGCTGCCGGAAATTTGTCAAGAATTGAATTTGCCTTTGGTGGCGACTTTTCACCCGCCGTTCGATCGCAAATTGCGGAATTTGACATCGGGAACCCAACACCTGATGTATCAACTGTACGCTCCGTTTTTGGCTAACTACGACTCGACGATCGTATTTTCTTACATTCAGCGGGATATTTTGGTGAAGTTGGGAGTGCCGGAAGAACGGGTGGCTGTGATTCCCAACGGCGTAGACGCCCAGAAGTATTCGCCCGGGCCTTCGGGGTTGAAATCAGAGTTAAAGGCCGATAGACTTTTTGTATATCAAGGTCGCATTGCCCCGGAGAAAAATGTTGAGGCTTTGCTGAAGGCCTGGAAACAATGCAATTTTGGCCCTGGCAACGTGTTGGCCATCGTGGGCGACGGGCCCCTCGCCGCGTCGCTGCAACTGTCCTACGGCGAAGAGGAGGGCATTGTGTGGCTCGGATTTGTCGCCGAGGAAGAACGCCGGATCGAAATTCTGCGCGGTGCAGATGTATTTATTTTGCCTTCTTTGGTGGAGGGACTGTCGCTGTCGCTGCTGGAAGCGATGGCCTGCGGTTTAGCTTGTTTGGCAACGGATGCCGGTGCTGACGGGGAGGCTTTGGAGGAAGGCGCGGGGATAGTTTTGAACACTCAGCGGGTGCGGAGTCAGTTGCAAACTTTGCTGCCGCTGTTTTGCGATCACCCTGAGTTGGGAATGCTGCTGGGCCAAAAAGCGCGCCAGCGGGCGATCGAGCGGTACACTCTCAGTCAGAATATTACTGAGTTGGAAAAGCTGTATGCAGAAGTTTTGCAGAAGCAGCGCGTGCCAGTTCGCGGTTTAGCATGAATGTTTGTAGTGAGGACTTTAGTCCTCGGATTTATGAGGACTAAAGTCCTCACTACAAACCAATTTTCTCTAACTTCCCGGGCGCAAATAATCCAAAAGTCTATCGCCCGAATCAGCCCGAATCAAAGCAACCACAACATCCGGCAAACTTCCCCAACTCGGATAAACAAAATAACGCGGTTCCCAGCGCGGCCCGAACTTATCTTTAAAACTGTGCAATCCCTTAAAATTATAAAACTTGCTCAAGTGATCCGAAAGATAAATCAAAACCTTTTCCAAACGCCCGGATTTCCCCGGTTCTCCGACTCCCGCCAAAGCCGATAAACCCAAATCAAATTGTACATAGCCCAACTCTTGACAGTGCTGCAACATCGAAGCAAACAAACACTCCATCGTGCCATTTTCCACCTCAGTGCGGCGCCGCATTAAATCAACTCCAACAACTCGATCGCCCACAGATATCATATTAGCAAAAGCACTAATTTTACCGTCGGGAGTGTGGATGGCTGCGGCGCGAGTTTTCTGCAAATATGCCTCATCAAACCAACCGACAGAAAACTGTTTTTCGGCACCCTGAACCATTTGCAGCCACTCGTCGCTAACAGCTTTCATTTTCCGCATCAACTCCAAACTTAAAGGAGGTTCGTAAAATTCGACTTGATTGCCGGCTTTTGTGAGTCGGTTGATTGCAGTTCGCAAATTTTGATTTGCCTTGCCTTTGAGAGTAAAATTTTTGAGGTCAACAATTGCTTCTTCGCCGATTTGCATCACTCGAAAACCGAGATTAGAATACATTTCTAGATCGTCGGGCAAAGTTTGATAAAATGCCGGATACCAATCGTTGCGATCGCAAAATTCTTGAAACCCCAGAATTGCCTCTTTGCGGTCTTCTGGGGGGCCGATGGGGTCTCCCAGGGCGATCGCGCCTCTACCTTTGGGCACGTAGGCGATCGTACTTTTGCCCGAAGGACTAAAATAATAAGATTTATCCTCAAGCAGCGCCAATCTCGCTAGCGTTGTCCGCCCGTATTCTGCGACAATTTCTTGAGCTTTATTCCGTTCCGAAATACTTCCTGCATCTCGCAGCAGCACCGGGCGCAGCAGCATAAAAAGTGCGTAACCAATCGTTACCGCACCCACAGCATAAATCGAATCGGCAAAAAAGTTAGCAAACCGAGTTTTTGGCACCAAACCCGCGTCATCCGCCGTAAAAAACATGGCAAAAGTTTGGAAAATAGCATCATCCCAATCAAAATTAACCGCTTGTTCGTTAACTTCAAAACGCCCGTCCAAAATATAAAATCCCGCCGTGCCGTAAGCTAGCGTAAACAGCAAAGCGCCTACCAAAACTCGGATTCCTTGAGCAATTGAAGGGCGATCGGATTTAGCCGTAAAACTTTTTCGCATCACCAACAACTGAAACAGCAGCACTCCCGAAAGCAAACTTTCTTCAACATCCAATCCCTTGACTAAATGAACTACAATAGAAGCAATTAACAATCCCACCGTCAGCAACCAAGCAATCCGCTTGCGCCGCAACAAATTAGTTGCCAGAGTTAGCAGCATAAATCCGATAACGGCTGCAAAAAAATGCCCGCCCGCCCGCACGGTAAAAGGAAAAAACGGTTCCAGCCAATTTCGGCGATCGGGTAAACTGGGAGTTACAGCAGACAGCAGGTTAATAACTCCAACCAATCCAGTTAAAAATGATGCAGTCCAGAGTCCAATCCTAGTTTTTTGGGGTAACACAGTTCACCTTTCTAATTTTTCGGTGCGGCCAGCGATATCTTAAACAGTTTTCCAACATAACTCAAAGAATCGGCTAAATGCTTGTGCCAATAATTCCAACCGACATCCGGGCCCACAATCCCGTGTCCTCCCGGAAATTTGTTAAACTGATTGGCAATACCCAAACTATTTAATTGTTCGTGAAACTGCTGAGTAGAAGTCAGAAACTCCTTGTCTTCTTCCCCCGCATCCAAATAAGCCCGCAGTCGCTGTCTGTCTTTTGCAGAAAGTTTCGGCACTAAATATTTAGGACTGTTAGCTTTGCCGCTTTGATCGGTAAAATAACCGCTGTGGCTGAACAAAATATTAAAATTATTTAAATATCGCAAACCGATGTTAAAAGCTCCCCACCCCCCCGAAGATTGTCCTCCCATTGCCCAAAATTTGGGGTCTTCCAGCGTTCTGTAGCGCGATTTTACGATTTGAACCAATTCGGAGCCGATCGCACTTCCCACCTTACCGTTCGGCCCGTCAAAATACTGCGGATCCCACAAAGGACTCGTACCCCGCTTGTCGTTTCCGTCAGGAGTAATTATAATTGACGGCGGCAATCTTTTGCTTTTATATAAATCGTGGAGCACAGAAGTAACAGCAGCTTTGTCTTGATAAGCGCGCGCATCTCCGTGCCCGCCGTGCAGCAAAAAAATCACGGGATAGCGCTGTTTGGGATTTTTTGCGTACCCGGGAGGTAAAATTAAGCCGTAGGTGCGCTCGGAATTCATAGCTGCACTTTTATATGTTTTTAGTTCAAATTTTAAGTCGGCATCGGCTATGATTTTCGGAGGGTCTAATTGAGGTGCTCCGGCAATAAACACGTACCAGTATCCAGCCGCACCTAGCAGGAGGATTGTACCCGCACCGATACCTAAAACTTTTAAGAGCCATTTAGGCATATTATCAATCTCTCTTTTTGTGTACTATGGCAATTAGTACATTATATGCAAATATTATTTTAGGACTGTGGTTAGGTCGATCGCACATCTTGCGCTAATGTCACCCAGCAGCAGGTTTTATCTTGGGGTGGGGGCGAGTTTATTTAATTTGTTTGCAGTGTCAGGATTGTCGGTGAGGGGAGCCCCTTGTATATTGAATGTTAAGATGTACATGATGATTGTTGGTTGGGTTGGGCGGGTTTACGAGATTATTCATCTCCGGCTATTACTGTTGGTAAAACCCGCCCCTACAGACTTATGCTATTAAATGTTTCCTTCTTCTACATCCGTTACATCCGTTACATCCGTTACACAATCCGTTGCCGAACTTCCTTCTTCCTTCGCAAATGACTTATAGAAATCCTGCACCTACAGTTGATATTATCATTGAATTGGTCGATCGCCCGCAGCGACCGATCGTACTTATAGAACGTCTGCATATTCCCTACGGCTGGGCGATTCCCGGCGGCTTTGTCGATTATGGGGAATCGGTAGAAACGGCGGCGAAGCGCGAAGCTTTAGAAGAAACGAGTTTGAATGTAGAATTAATCGAGCAATTTTATGTTTATTCCGATCCAAATCGCGACGCGCGGCAACATACAATCAGTATAGTATTCTTGGCTGCGGCAACGGGCGAGCCTCAAGCTGCGGATGATGCTAAAAATTTACAAGTTTTTGAATCTTGGCAGATTCCCAGGGAGTTGTGTTTCGATCACGAGAGCATTTTACGCGATTATTGGCGCTACCGCCACTACGGATTGCGGCCGCGTTTGTAGCAGAAGATTTTTTGACCGCAGATGCACGCAGATTAATGCAGATTAATTGTAAAGTTCGTAGTGAGGACTTCAGTCCTCAGAATTAAAATATACGCCAATACGCCACCATTAAGGACTAAAGTCCTTACTACAAACCGTTAAGGACTAAAGTCCTTACTACAAACCGTTAAGGACTAAAGTCCTTACTACAAACCGTTAAGGAC
>NZ_JAEQCI010000108.1:0-2323 GCF_020738565.1 Microcoleus sp. PH2017_12_PCY_D_A
TTCCTTTTAAGAAGGACTAAAGTCCTCACTACCAACCTAATTGTTTGTAGTCAGGACTTCAGTCCTCTTCCTTTTAAGAAGGACTAAAGTCCTCACTACGAACCTTTAATCTTGATTTAGGCGGACATGATATAATTTGTGTGTACATCTAGAATTATCGCTATTTCTACCCATAGCAACAATTATTGAAGAATTAAGTTAACAGTTATCCGCAACCACAACTAATGCAGCTTCTTCAAATTACCACATTTCAAGCTTTGCAGCGCAGCCTGGGCCTGATAATCAAAGCCGCACCACTAGAACTCCGCAATTTAATCATACTCAACATCATTCGCGGTGCAGCCCCATCTGGCGTCCTATTTTTAGATAAATTAATCATTGATGAAGTATCTCGGTTGCTGTCGCAAACCCGAACAGCACAGCCCTTAGCTTTGATGCTTTCCCACCCAATCTTGCTGTGGAGTATTGTCGGAGTCTTAACTCTCAAGTTAGTCAGCGATTCTATCGAAACCATGAGTAGTTTTGCAGCAACATCTTTGCGCGATAGAGTTCAAGGCGGAGTTGAAGGAAAAGTTCTCGAAAAAGTCGCCAATTTCGACGATATCGCCCTCTTTGAAAATCCGGAACTATTAAATATATTAGAACTTGCAAAAACCGGAGTAAAACAAGTACAGCAATTAGCATTCACCATCAGCATGACAATCACGGGAATTTGTATCTTCATTCCCTCGATCGGCCTGGCTGCATCAATAGCTTGGTGGGTTCCCGTGGCGATCGTGGTTTCATCACTACCCTCAATTCACATTGAAAGAAAATATCTCAAAATTATCTGGAGAGTTCAAAAAAAACAAGCTAAAATCACTCGCGAGATGAACTTATCCGCTACGGTGTTGACCGGCGAAGAATATGCTAAAGAATTGCGTTTGTTTGGGTTGCAGGAACTTTGGCTCAAACGCTGGCAGGGTCAGTTTTTGCAGTTTTTTAGCGAGATGCAGCAAGTGCGAAAAAAAGGAGCAATTGTTGTACTTTTGTGGTCGATATTTAGTAGAATCGGTGTAGCCTTGCCCTTTGTTTATGTGGTCGTGGGAGCTTTGGGAGGGCGCTATACTTTGGGAGATTTGGCGCTGTATTCTGGTTTGATTGTCCAAGTAGAGACGAGTTTGCAATTACTGATTGGGAATTACACTAATTTGTACGATATTTCCCTCGGCGTCAGTCCGATTTTTCAACTTTTGGATCTCAAACCCGAGTTGCAGTCTCCGCTGGTGAATGTGGCGTCTCGCTTGCCTAGTTTAGAAGATTACGGGCAAGATGCCCGTGCCACAAATCAAGTATCAGATGGCGGGCAAGATGCCCGCCCCACAACAGATAAAATTGGTATCGAAATTAAGGATTTATCTTTTTGCTATCCCGGTAGCACTAAAAGCACCGTTGAAGATATCAATTTAACGGTTAATCCGGGTGAAATGCTAGTGCTAGTGGGTGAAAATGGTGCGGGTAAAACCACCCTTGGCAAACTCCTCGGCAGACTGTACGATCCAACTGAAGGTACGATCGCCTGGAACGGTCAAGATTTGCGATCGTACCCTCTAGCATACGTGCGATCGCGCATCGCGTATGTCATGCAAGATTACGCCCGTTTCCCCTCGACTGTGCGAGAAAACGTCGGTTTCGGCGACTTGCTTTCCCTGTCAGATGACACCGCCATTAACGAAGCTATTTCGGAAGCAGGAATTGCCGCTAAAGTCAACAGTTTAGAGAAAGGTTTAGAGACACCCTTGGGGAAACAATTAGAAGACGGCATCGACTTATCGGGGGGACAGTGGCAAAGAATTGCGATCGCCCGCGCCTTAATGCGGCTTTCTACAGCCGAAGTCCTAATTTTTGACGAACCAACCGCCGCCCTCGACCCCAAGACAGAACACGAAATTTACAGCATCTTCCGCCAAATTGCCGCCGGGAAAACAACCATAGTCATCAGCCACAGGTTGGGATTGGCCAAAATTGCCGATCGCATCGCCGTGATGGAAAATGGTAAAATAGTAGAAATAGGAACTCACGACGAATTGATAGCATCAAACGGAATTTACTGTTCCATGTTCACCCGCCAAGCCAGCAGTTACATTTAGAGTTAAATAAACAGAATTCCCGTAGGGGCGGGTTCACAAACCATATCTAACTCTCACCAACAATCTTGATAAACCCGCCCCCACCCAATCACTGCGGCGAGAAACCGGGTTTCTGCGACAATTTCGGTTGAGTACGAAAAATATCGGCAGAAACCCGGTTTCTGGGATTAGGTGAGTGGCGAGAAACCGGGTTT